>NZ_JBSZCG010000119.1:0-21080 GCF_054166365.1 Corynebacterium sp. UMB8791
GTGAGCAGCGAAGATACGTTCGGCCAGAACGACTGGCTGGTTGAGGAGATGTTCCAGCAGTACAAACAGGATCCCAACTCCGTTGACGCGGAGTGGCGCGATCTTTTCGAGAAGAAGGGCACCCCGCCGACGGTGACAAACACCCCGGCACCAAAAGGTTCCCCGAAGACTGCGACGAGCGTCACCAGCTCCACGAGCGCTCCTACCCAGGACGGCCGTCAAACCCAGGTAGACCGCGCAGCCGCCGAAGCAGCTCCAAAGCGCACCAAGAAGCCGACCGCTTCCCCGTTGGACAAGCTCGATAGTGTCAAGGTCACTCCAGGCGAGGAACAGCTCAAGGGTGCGTTCCGCGCTATCGCGAAGAACATGAACGAATCGCTCGAGGTGCCAACCGCCACCACCGTGCGCGATATGCCGGTCAAGCTCATGTTTGAAAACCGCACGTTGATCAATGAGCACCTCAAGCGCACTCGCGGCGGCAAGGTTTCGTTCACGCATATCCTTGGCTACGCAATCATTCAGTCCACCAAGCTCCACCCGGACATGAATAAGAACTACAAGGAGGACGGCAAGAAGTCCTTCGCAGTTCAGCCTGAGCACATCAACCTGGGTCTAGCAATCGACCTGCCGCAGAAAGACGGGTCCCGCTCCCTGGTCGTCGCTGCGATTAAGGAGTGCGAGAACAAGTCGTTTGCGGAGTTCGTCGAAAGCTACGAAGACATTGTGCGTCGCGCGCGCGACGGCAAGCTCACGATGGACGACTTCTCTGGCGTAACCATTCAGCTGACCAACCCGGGTGGCATCGGTACCCGCCACTCGATTCCGCGTCTGACAAAGGGCCAGGGCACCATCGTTGGTGTCGGCGCAATGGACTACCCTGCAGAGTTTGCAGGTGCCAGCGAGGACCGTTTGGCGGAGCTGGGCGTCGGCAAGCTTGTGACACTGACCTCCACCTATGACCACCGCGTCATCCAGGGTGCAGAGTCTGGCGAGTTCCTGCGCGATATTTCGCAGCTCCTCGTCGACGATAAGTTCTGGGATTCCGTCTTCGAGTCCCTCGAGATCCCGTTCCTCCCGATGCGCTGGGCGAAGGACCTGCCGAATTCCGGCGTGAACAAGGACACCCGTGTCATGCAGCTCATCGAGGCGTACCGCTCCCGCGGCCACCTCATTGCTGACACGAACCCGCTTCGTTGGCGCCAGCCGGGCCTGCAGCAACCGGACTCGCGTGACCTGCTGATGGAAACCCACGGCCTGACGCTGTGGGACCTCGACCGCACGTTCCACGTCGGTGGTTTCGGGGGCAAGGAAACAATGACGTTGCGCGAGGTGCTTAGTCGCCTACGTGCTGCCTACACCCTGCACGTCGGTGCTGAATACACCCATATTCTCGACCGCGATGAGCGTGAGTGGCTGCTCGAGCGCATCGAGGCTGGCATGCCGAAGCCGACGAATGCTGAGCAAAAGTACATCCTGCAGAAGCTCAATGCTGCTGAAGCATTTGAGAACTTCCTCCAGACGAAGTACCTCGGCCAGAAGCGCTTCTCCCTCGAGGGTGCGGAAACACTCATCCCATTGATGGACGCGGTGATTGATACCGCCGCTGGCCAAGGCCTCGACGAAGCTGTCATCGGCATGCCACACCGTGGTCGCCTGAACGTGCTGTTTAACATCGTGGGCAAGCCTGTCGCTACGATCTTCAACGAGTTCGAGGGCAACATGCAGTCCGCACAGCAGGGTGGCTCTGGCGACGTGAAGTACCACCTCGGCTTCGAGGGCAAGCACATCCAGATGTTCGGCGACGGCGAGATCAAGGTCTCGCTGGCCGCGAACCCGTCACACCTCGAGGCTGTTGACCCAGTGCTCGTCGGTATTGCCCGCGCAAAGGCGGACACGCTGCGTGAAAACGGTGTTCGCGACGACAATCCAGTGGTTCCGATTATGCTGCACGGCGACGCCGCATTCGCTGGCCTCGGCATCGTACAGGAGACGCTGAACCTGTCTCGCCTCCCTGGCTACTCCGTTGGTGGCACCGTCCACATCGTTGTGAACAACCAGATTGGTTTCACCACTACCCCTGACTCTGGCCGCTCCTCCTACTACGCCACCGACCTGGCCAAGGGCTTCAACTGCCCAGTGTTCCACGTCAACGGCGACGACCCGGAGGCAGCCGCCTGGGTTGCTCACCTGGCAACCGAATACCGCCGCGCCTTCGGCAAGGACGTCTTCATCGACCTCATCTGCTACCGCCTGCGCGGCCACAACGAGGCAGACGACCCGACCGTGACGCAGCCAGTGATGTACGACCGCATCCACTCCCACGACTCGGTGCGTACCCGCTACACCAAGGACCTCATCGGCCGTGGCGACCTCACGCAGGAAGAAGCCAAGATCGCGGCACAGGACTTCCACGATCAGCTTGACGCAGTCTTCTCCGATGTCAAGTCCGCTGAGGGCAAGCCAAGCGAGCAGACCGGCATCACGGACTCGCAGAAGCTCACTCGTGGCCTGGACACCTCGATCAGCGAGGATACGTTCAAGCGCCTTGCGGATTCGTACGGCAAGCTGCCTGAGGAATTCGAGCCGAACAAGCGCCTGAACAACGTGCTCAAGAAGCGCGGTGGTTCCTTCGAAAACGGCGACATCGACTGGGGCTGGGGCGAGCTGCTCGCTTTCGGTTCCCTTGCAGAGCAGGGCAAGTTTGTCCGCCTTGCAGGTGAGGACTCACAGCGCGGTACGTTCACGCAGCGCCACGCGGTGCTCTACGACCCGAATAACGGCACTCCGTACAACCCACTCGACGCAAACGCGGAAGAACAAGACAACGGCGGACGCTTCGAGGTGTTCAACTCTGCACTGACCGAATATGCAGGTATGGGCTTCGAATACGGCTACACCCTTGGCAACAAGGACGCTGTCGTCGCATGGGAGGCACAGTTCGGCGACTTCGCCAATGGTGCACAGACCATCATCGACGAGTACTTGTCCTCCAGCGAGACTAAGTGGGGCGAGCTTTCCAGCATGATTGCCCTCCTGCCACACGGCTACGAAGGCCAGGGCCCGGACCACTCCTCCGCCCGTATCGAGCGCTTCCTCCAGCTGGTCGCCGAGGGCTCGATGACGATTGCCCAGCCGTCTACCCCGGCAAACCACTTCCACCTGCTGCGCCGTCAGGCGCTCGGCGAGATGAAGCGTCCGCTCGTCGTCTTCACCCCGAAGTCGATGCTGCGTAACAAGGCGGCGGTCTCGCAGCCTGCAGACTTCATCGAGGTGGACAAGTTCCAGTCAGTTATTGACGACCCCGAGTTCGTACAGCGTGGCAACGTCAAGGTTGACGGCGCAGATCACGACAAGGTCACCACGATCTTGCTGTGTTCCGGCAAGATCTACTACGAACTGGAGAAGCGTCGTAAGAAGGATAAGCGCGACGATGTCGCCATCATCCGTATCGAGATGCTGCACCCGATTCCATTCAACCGCATTCGGGATGCGTTCGAGAACTACCCGAACGCGAAGGAAATTCGCTGGGTTCAGGATGAGCCTGCTAACCAGGGCGCATGGCCGTTCTACAACGAGCACCTGCGCACACTGATTCCGGACATGCCTGAAATGGTCCGCGTCTCTCGCCGTGCGCAGTCGACCACTGCAACCGGCGTGGCGAAGGTCCACCAGGAAGAGGAGAAGACTCTGCTGGATGAGGCGTTTGCGAAGTAACTAGCGCTACGCACAATGGCGCCCCAACCGCTTACTGCGGTTGGGGCGCTTCCCTGTTGCGGATTCACTCATTTGGCTTGCGCCTACGGAGTAGTTGTCGCTTCGGCTTCCCCGCCGTTGGCATCGGGGTTTTCAACGTTGATGCTGGCGTATTCACGGAGCCAATCCGCAGTAACAGCGCGGGGTTCTTTGCCCTGCTCGACTTCCTCGCTCATCTCTTCCAACTGCGCTGTGCTGAGCACGCGCGTCATCGCGTTGATGCGCCTGACTTCCTTGCGAGCAAACTTTGATTTGTAGAACAGCGGGATGACGCTGTTAGGAAGGTGCTCGAGCTCCACGTACGACGCACAGCCCTGCGCAGGGGAAGGGTCAACCGATTGGATGTTGCCGGGCAGCGCACCCGCAAGAAGAGCGAACGTCGCTTCTGACGGATCCGCACCGTCGAGACGATCGTGCGCTATATCGTTGTCGAGCTCCTTCGCTCCGTGTGCGTCTAGCGCTTGCAACAGAACACCAGAGCACGCAACGACCATATCGACGTCTTCTTCTTGCAGCAGTTCGGCTGCATTTCGGGAGTAGACGTCATTGAGTGGGACTACCCCGGCAGGATGTCCCATCGCTGTAATGATCTCGTAGTAGATCTCCCCCAGCACTACCTGTTCAGGTTCTGAGGTATCAATTCCGATTTTGACGATGTTGCCGCGGGATTCGCCGTTGACAAACTTCACCGGTGAAAGCGAGTCATCTGTGCAGCCAGTCAACCCGCCGACAAGGCTCGTTGCCAGTGCCGCAGCAATCAGTGTACGGAGAGGACGCAGGGACACCATAAATACCTTCTTCGTAGTGTGCTCAGACGAGCCTGGAAAACAGAGTTAGTCTAGCGCGCTGCGTTGTCTTCGGAGGCGTCGCTATCGGTGGCCGACGGCTCAGTTGGCCGTCCAGTGACGCGCTGTGGGTGCATTGCGGCGATCATGTCGCGGGCTCGACGCGCAGCGTCAGGTGCGCAAAGCACATCGTATCGGCGTGCGACGATGCTTGTCGCTGAGGCGAAGTCACGCTTTCCACCTGTAAACGCGTAAGCGATAGCTGCGAAAATTGCTCCGAACACGCCACCCATCGCGACGCACGAGGCGAAGATGCCCCACCCACCTTCTTCCGCGAACAGCGAGAAAATGATGCCGATGAACATGCCCATCCACAGGCCCGATAGTGCGCCGCCACCAAGTACCTTGCCCCACGTGAGGCGGCCCGTAATACTCTCAACCTGCATCAAGTCCACACCGACAATTGTGAGCTTCTCTACCGGAAATTCCTTGTCCGACAGCGTGTCAACAGCTTCTTGCGCCTCCTGGTAGGTATTAAAACTGCCTACCGGCCACCCTGTTGGCACTTCGCGCGCTACCAGGCGGTTGTTGTTGAGTTGGGCCATTCGTTGTCACTCCTCTGCTCGTATGAACATCCAGCTTCTCTGACTATACTGAAGCCCGTTATGGCAAACGCAGAACTCATTTCAGAATCCCAGGTCCGCGAAGCGCTTGCTCGCGTTGACGATCCCGAAATTGGAAAACCCATTACCGAACTCGGGATGGTGGAGTCCGTACGTATCGACGGGCCCAACGTCACCGTCGGCATTTACCTCACCATCGCCGGCTGCCCGATGCGTGACACCATCGAGGGCAACGTCCGCGCAGTCGTAGAGGAAATCGACGGCGTGGAGAACGTGACAGTCACGCTTCACACTATGAGCGCGGAGCAGCGTCGCGAAATGGCCTCGAAGCTGCGTGCACAGCAGCCCGGGCCCGACATCCCTTTCGCTGACCCGTCGTCGCGCACCCGGGTGTTCGCGGTAGCTTCAGGCAAAGGTGGCGTCGGCAAGTCCTCGATGACAGTGAACTTGGCCACTGCAATGGCAGCACAGGGCCTCAGCGTCGGAATTGTCGACGCCGACATTTACGGACACTCCGTCCCTGGTCTCCTCGGCTCTTCCGACATGGGGCCGACTGTGGTCGAAGACATGATCATGCCGCCGATCGCACACGACGTCCGCCACATCTCTGTGGGGCAATTTGTGGAGGGCAATGCCCCTGTGGTGTGGCGTGGACCGATGCTCACCCGCGCAATCCAACAGTTCCTGTCTGATGTGTACTGGGGCGATCTTGACGTACTCTTCCTTGACCTTCCACCGGGGACCGGCGATGTGGCGATCACAGTGGCGCAGCTGATTCCAAATGCCGAACTGCTCATTGTTACCACTCCGCAAGCAGCCGCAGCTGAGGTCGCTGAGCGTGCCGGCACAATTTCTCAGCAGACTGAGCAGCGAATTGCTGGCGTCATCGAGAACATGGCCGGGATGGTCATGCCTGACGGCTCCGTCATGAATATCTTTGGTGAAGGTGGTGGCCAGCAGGTTGCGGAGCGCCTGACCGCGCTCACAGATAGTGACGTGCCGCTGCTGGGTTCCATCCCGTTGGATCCGAAGCTGCGAGAAAACGGTGACACCGGAACCCCTGTCGTCACAGCAGAACCAGACTCCCCTGCCGCTGCGGCGATCCAGGAGATCGTCACCAAGCTGAAGATTCGCCGTAACTCACTTGCTGGCAAGTCCCTCAACCTTGGTGTGAAGCACACTGACGAATAGATCGGTGGGAACTAGGTAACGTCAGCCCAGGAGAATCCCCCTCCACTGGGCTGCCCCCCGTCCTCCGGCCCTTTCTTTGCTCTGGACTGTGGCTTTGATGGTTGGCGAGCCGGAGGCGCATCGTCTTCCATCATTTTGCGCGGATCAAAACTTTCGAGAAATTCCTCGTCATCTTCGAAGAAAAACTTCGCCATCGCGCGCTTTGGCCCCATAGACGCGTACTGCGACACCGTATCCAGTGGCTTGCGTAGCTCCTCAAACTCCTCGAGCTCACCGTTGAGCTCCCGCTTCGCGTTGTTGATCGCCTTGCGCGCAGCGTAAATGGCTGCGCGGACATCCTCGATAACGCTTGGGAGCCGCTCCGGACCAATCACAATGAGGCCGATGATCAGGATGAAAAAGACTTCACCCCAGCCAATACTGGAAAACACGGATCACATCCTACTCTCGGTGCCGCAGCGCCCGAAGCGTGGCGTCAACGGCGGCCACAATCGGTGATCGTTCCTTGTGATGAGCATCTTCACCGCAAGGCTCGGCAGGTTGTATCTCGTGGCACAGACCGCTGAGCTTCGCCACCAGCGAATCTGGGGCTCGCAGGTCGTCATCCTTGCAGGCCTTTACACGTGCGGACGCTCGCCGCTGCACAAGAACATCTTGGAAGCACTCTGGGCACTCCAACATATGTTTCATAGCGCGACGGCTTGCAGAGCGCGAAAGTTCACCGTCTGCGAAAGCTGCAATTGCTTCAGGGTTCAAATGCTCAGTGGAACAAAACGCTCGCATCGGTAACGCTCCTTTCGCATCCGTAGTCAACCACTATCTCGCGCCCTAGCGTAGTCGAATTAACTCTTCGGTGGCGACGTCATGCCGCGCCTGCTCCTCGAGCGATTCACGCAGCTGAGTTCTACCGCGATGGATGCGTGAACGGACGGTACCCATCTTGACTCCAAGCGTCTCAGCGATTTCTTCGTACGTCATACCGACGACATCGCAAAGCACCACGGCAACGCGGAAGTCCGGACTCAATTCATCGAGTGCGTGCTGCAGGGCAGGATCGAGGTGCGCGACGTTATACGCCTGCTCCGGAGTCATATCAGTGCCGGGAACGCGCTCATAGTCTTCCGGGAGTGCTTCCATCCGGATCTTCGCCCGGTGGCGCACCATATCAAGGAACAGATTCGTTGTAATCCGATGAAGCCAGCCACCGAACGCACCCGGTTGGTAACTCTTTAAGTTACGGAACACGCGGATGAAGGTTTCTTGCGTAAGATCTTCCGCGTCGTGCTGGTTACCTGAAAGACGGTACGCAAGACGATACACACTGTTGGCGTGCTCTGCGACGAGCTCAGCCCACGAAGGCATCGCCCCCACCCCAGCATCAAATGCAGCCGTACCGCGCAAATCTTCGGGCGCGACGGAATCATGTTGGGCGGCAGCATCATCAGGTTGCATGCTTCATATTGTGGCAGATTGAAATCCCATTCACCAACGGAAAAACGTAAAGGTTACTGCATGCGCGTAGCGCACACGCTGTGAGGACAGTTCTGGTTATGATGTTGGCTGTGAGTGCGACCGCTTTTGATCAGTTGACAAATTACATCCATCAGTCTTTCACTGATGCCGAGCAACAGCCGTTCCCTGCTGCTTTCCGCGAAGCGTTGAAGTACGCCAGCGTAGAAGCGCAGGAGAACGGAGTCCGTGCGCCGTCGGTCATCGTCGGCACGTTACTTTCGACGCTCGCTGCAGCCTGCCCAAGTGGTCAGTCGCAAGGCGCAGTCGCCATCACTCCGGCTGCAGGCGTCGTCGGGCTCCACTTGCTGCGTGGTCTTCCAGAGCGCGCATCGCTTACCTGCATCGAACCCGAGGTCACGCTACAAACCGGCGCAAAGGAGGCATTCCGTGCCGCCGAGTACCCAACCTCCCGCACACGTTTCCTCACCGCGCGCCCGCTTGAGGTTATGGGCAGGCTTGCGAACGACGCATACCACCTCGTTTACGCGGATGTCTCGCCGATCGAGTTCACCGCGGTTATTGATGCCGCGTGGCCGCTCCTCAGCGAGGGCGGCACGCTGATTCTCGCCGACTCTCTGCTGGACGGTACTGTCAGCGATTCGACACGCAGGGACCGCGAAACCGAGGCAGCGCGAGAGGCAGATAGGTACGTGAGCAGCCTCGCCGCCGACCACGGAGCGCTCGTATCGCGCCTGCCTCTCGACGGTGGCCTGACCATCATTACGAAGCGCTAGCTCTACGTACGCACGAACAAGGCCCGCTCGAACTTCGCTGAGCTTCGAGCGGGCCTTGCCTATGAGTGTCAGTTATTCCTGCACCACCTGATTTTTGCCGACGACCACTACGCCGTTGTCCGAAACAGTGTAGCGTTTGCGGTCCTTTTCAAGGTCGACGCCAATAATTTCACCGTCAGCTACATAGACGTTCTTATCGAGGATGCAGTGGCGGACCACCGCCCCTTTACCGATGCGCACACCTGGCATCAGCACAGAACCTTCAACGGTCGCGCCTTCCTCAACACGCACATCCGTGGAAAGCACTGAATTGCGTACGGTAGCGCCCGAGATGATTGATCCCGACGCCACCATCGACTCCTGTGCGATACCGCCCACGACGAACTTCGCTGGTGGAAGGTTGCCGTCCTCTGTGGAGTGAATCGGCCACGTCGAGTTGTACAAGTTGAACACTGGGTACGAAGAGATGAGGTCCATGTGCGCCTCGTAGAAAGAATCAATCGTACCGACATCTCGCCAGTATCCCTTGTCGCGCTTTGTCGCGCCGGGTACTTCGTTCTGCGAGAAGTCGTACACGTTTGCTTCGCCCTTGCGCACGAAGTACGGGATGATGTCGCCACCCATATCGTGATCAGAGTCCTCGTTCTGCTCGTCCTCGAGCAGCGCTTGAATCAGTGGTTCCGTAGAGAATACGTAGTTACCCATCGAAGCGAACGTCATATCCGGATCGTCCGGGGTTCCTGGTGGATCCGCGGGCTTCTCCAAAAACTCGGTGATGGTGCCGTCCTCTTCGGACTGGATGCAGCCGAACGCCGTAGCTTCTGATCGAGGCACGCGGATACCGGCCACCGTTGCAGCCTTGCCTGACTTGATGTGGTTCTCCACCATCTGCGAAGGATCCATCCGGTAGACGTGGTCTGCACCAAAGACCAGCACGTAATCCGGCTTATCGTCGTAAATGAGGTTGAGCGACTGCACAATCGCGTCTGCAGAGCCGTTGTACCAGCGCTTGCCACGACGTTGCTGCGCCGGCACCGATGCGATGTACTGCGGAGTCGGGCCAGATACGTTCCAAGCCGTCGCCACGTGCCGGTCCAGCGAGTGCGACTTGTACTGTGTCAACACTGCGATTCGCATGTACCCAGCGTTGACCAAGTTCGACAGAACAAAATCAATTAATCGATAGTTGCCTCCAAAAGGAACGGCCGGTTTAGCTCGGTCCGCGGTCAACGGAAACAGGCGCTTCCCTTCGCCACCGGCAAGGACAATTGCAAGTACTCTAGGCTGACTTCTCACGCTTCCGAGCCTATTGAAAACTTCGTGACCTTGCAGCCTTTTGCCTCCTAAAGTGGGCAGCGCTACATTTCAGTTTTTGCTTTCCTGCACCGACGTGAATTCGTCACTATGCTCGGGCGGTATGAGAGTCGGAATGATGACCAAAGAGTATCCTCCCGAGATTTACGGGGGAGCCGGAGTCCACGTCACAGAGCTCACTCGCTTTATGCGGGAGATCGTTGACGTCGATGTTCACTGCATGGGCACTCCCCGCGACATGAAGGACGTTTACGTCCACGGGGTTGACCCTGCCCTTGAAAACGCGAACGGTGCCATCAAGACCTTATCGACGGGCCTTCGGATCGCCCACGCCGCCAACAATGTTGACGTAGCTCACTCCCATACGTGGTACGCCGGGCTCGGTGGCCACCTCACAGGCCTCCTCTACGACATTCCGCACGTTGTCACTGCGCACTCTCTCGAGCCTGACCGCCCTTGGAAGCGCGAGCAGCTCGGCGGTGGCTACAACGGATTACCACTACCCTGTTGATCATTGGTGCGGCGAACCTCGCATCCGTGCGCTGGTTCGGCGAGCTGGAGTTCGCATTCACGCTCATTAAAGTCGTCGCCGTAATGGCGATGATCATCGGCGGTGCTGCCATCCTCGCATTTGGTTTGGGTACCGACCCAGATACGACCGGAATCTCTAACCTCTGGAACGACGGTGGCTTCTTCCCGAACGGCATCGAAGGCATGATCGCAGCGTTCATCCTCGTGCTCTTCGCATTCGGCGGAACTGAGATCATCGGCGTCGCCGGCACCGAAGCAGACGATCCGGACCGCTCGATCCCAAAGGCCGTCAACACCGTACCGCTGCGCATCCTGCTGTTCTATGTCCTCGCCATCCTGGTTATCTTGATGCTCAACCCATGGCGCGCAATGACCGGCGAAGAAAGCCCCTTCGTTCAGATCTTTGACACACTTGGCGTGAACTGGGCCGCTGCACTGCTCAACTTGGTGGTCATCACCGCTGCCCTTTCTGCAATTAATGCAGACCTGTTCGGCACTGGGCGCGTGCTTACTGGCCTGGCGAAGGAAGGCCTCGCCCCGAAGATCATGAAGCGCACCATCCGCGACATCCCAGTAATGACGACCATTACCCTGCTGCTCGTACTCATCATCGGCGTGGTGCTCAACGCGCTCTATCCGAACATCTTCGAGACCATCGCAGCGCTGGCCACCTTCGCAACCGTGTTTGTGTGGCTGATGATCCTGCTGGCGCACGTCGCATCTCGTCGCAACATGTCCGCGGCAGAGCGCGAGACCTTGAGCTTCCCTGTACCGTTCTGGCCCTACGGGCAGTGGTTCGCGATCATTTTCATCTTGTTCACATTCGGCATCATGGTGTGGCTGCCGCAGTATCACATGGCGCTCGCCGTAGGCGTTGCATTCGTGGTCATCATGACTGTGCTCTACTTTGTCACCGGGCGCCCAAAGGCAGTTGCGGAAGCGCACGTTACTTACGAGATGAAGTAGAACATAATTTCGAATAAAAGTATCCATTGTCTGCTGTGCACGCTATCCTATGCCTACACATTCCAAGTTTTAGCCAGAAGGAGACGCGATGCGCCTGTCTACGGTTACTTCCGAGCCCACGTTGACCTCTATAGAGATCTGCGCTGGCGCTGGAGGCCAAGCACTTGGGCTCGAGCAAGCAGGTTTCCAGCATCTAGCCGTGGTGGAAATCGACAACTGGGCAGCAGAGACACTGCGAGCCAATCGCGGCTGTGACCATCCCCATCCGTGGCCAGTACGCGAAATGGATGTACATGACTTCGACGGCACCGTATGGCGCGATCAGGTCGATCTCTTTGCAGGTGGCGTTCCGTGTCCGCCCTTTTCCATCGCGGGAAAACAGCTCGGCGCAGACGACGAGCGCGATCTGTTTCCGCAAGCCCTACGACTGGTAGGAGAAATCAATCCAAAAGCCGTCATGCTGGAGAACGTCCGAGGCCTTGGCCAAAAGCGGTTTGATTCCTACCGCAATGAAATTGTCAGTGAGCTCGATCGGATGGGTTACACCACCTACTGGTCACTGTTTCAATCGGCAGACTTCGGTGTCCCCCAACTGCGCCCACGGTTTATTTTGGTAGCCCTGAAACACGAGTTTGCCGAGTACTTCGAATGGCCAACCCCGAATATGCATCACACATCCGTTGGTAGCGCACTTCGCCACCTAATGGGAGAAAATGGCTGGCCGGGAGCGGACGCATGGGCAGATCAAGCCGATACGGTAGCACCGACGCTCGTTGGCGGATCAAAGAAGCACGGTGGACCAGACGTTGGCCCGACTCGAGCAAAGGCAGCATGGAAGAAGCTCGGCGTCCGAGGAACTTCGATCGCAGACAGCGCACCAGGCCCCGACTTCCCTGTCGATGACCCTGACAACCTTCCCCGCCTTACCGTGCGGATGGGCGGCGTTATCCAAGGGTTCCCTGAAGATTGGGATTGGCAAGGTGGCAAGACCGCCCAATGGCGCCAAGTCGGCAATGCATTTCCGCCACCGGTTGCGGCTGCAATCGGCACCGCAATCAAGGACGCACTGCTTTCCTGCAATGCCGTAACGAAAGCCCCCGAGGTGGCCCCACAACTGGCGCTTCAAACGCACGCATAGGATCTGCTCATGACACACAACCTTGATGGCGATTTTTCCCATGAACTCGCCGAGCTCTTCCGTAACGAGTTTCCCGACGGCGAAGCAATGGGAAGAATATTTCGACAAACTTTCGACCAGGCCTATGACGGCCAGCACACGGGCCGGTTCGACCCAGCGCAGCTGAGCAAGACAGAACTTGCCCACATTGGATCGTTGGTTGAAATTAACATTCGCCGAGGGTTTGACGG
Source organism: Corynebacterium sp. UMB8791 (assembly GCF_054166365.1). Classification (NCBI taxonomy): domain Bacteria; kingdom Bacillati; phylum Actinomycetota; class Actinomycetes; order Mycobacteriales; family Corynebacteriaceae; genus Corynebacterium; species Corynebacterium sp. UMB8791. Next base: position 12,778 of record NZ_JBSZCG010000119.1, read on the forward strand.
CACTATCACGGACGGCGACAAGATGGATTTCAAGATCCTCGGCCATGAAGTTGACTGTAAATACTCCAAGAACCCCTACGGCTGGATGATCCCGATGGAAGCAGTTGGCCACCACGCCATGCTCTGCCACGCAAATGAGGTTACTTCCACTTTCCGAGTAGGCTTCGTCAAAATCACCGACGACATCCTCACCGCAGGTGGAAACCGTGACCGCAAGCGAACCATCATGGCAGCAGCACGCAACAAAATTGCGTGGGCCTGGTTCGATCACCCGTACCCGAATAACGTGCTCCTCCATGCGGATGAGGAAACTGTCGCCAAAATTATGGAATTGCCTTCTGGGCAACAGCGCCTCGACATGTTGTTTCGCTCAATCCAGCAGGTGCTCATTCCGCGCGGCATCATTTACACTGTCGCTCAGCAGAAAGACCCAATGAAGCGCATTCGATACAACGGCGGATCAAGGTCACGCCTCCAGGAGGAAGGCATCTTGATCCTTGGGGACTACCGGCGCCACCAAGCTATCGCAGAGGCCCTCTGCCTTCCGATTTGCAAGAATGGCGATAGCCTCGCCGTACGAGTAACTCCAGCTGAACCGCATTTTGTTGGTCCTGCAGTAGATATCGAAGGTCAAACTTGGCGAATCGCCACGGGCGCCGACTCACTCCATCGTGCGCCACGCCTCCCCTTTTAATACCCCAAAGCCATCAATGCCCGGTTATGCCCGCCTATTTCCGTTATCTTGGTTACATATTTCGATTGGTATTCCCATTGTGGTGGAAAATCTGCAATGATGGGTAGCGGAACATAGTTTTACTGGATTCAGGAGAGATCACATGACTATCACCAATCCGTCTACCCCGTCGAACAACATCACGCCAGGCAACAAGATTGTCTTGATTGGTGCTGGTGATGTCGGCGTCGCGTTCGCATACGCAATCCTCAACCAGGGTATTTGCGACCACCTCGCAATTATCGACCTGAACGAGAAGAAGACGTGGGGTGAGGTCGAGGACCTCAACCACGCAATGCCGTACTCAGGCCACAACACCAAGATCACGGTCGGCACCTACGAGGACTGCCGCGACGCAGCGCTCATCGTCAACTGTGCAGGTGTTGCACAGCGCGACGGCGAAACCCGCCTTGAGCTCGTGGGCCGCAATGTGAAGATCTTCGAGTCCATCAACAAGGAAGTGATGGCCAACGGCTTCAACGGCATCTACCTGGTTGCAACCAACCCTGTCGATGTCCTGACCTACGCCACCTGGAAGCAGACCGGTCTTTCCTCCGCACAGGTCGTGGGTTCCGGCACCATCCTGGACACCGCACGCTGGCGCTGCAACCTCGGCAAGTACTTCGGTGTTTCCGCAAGCTCTGTCCACTCCTACATCATCGGTGAGCACGGCGACACCGAGCTGCCTGTCGTGGCATCCGGCTCCGTCGCTGGCGTTTCGCTACGTCGTCGTCTGGAGAAGGAAGCAGAAACCGATCCGAAGATCTACGAGCGCATCGACGAGATGTTCGTCGCAACCCGCGATGCCGCCTACAAGATCATCGAAGCCAAGGGCTCCACGTCCTTCGGTATCGGTGCTGGCCTTGCACGCATCACCCGCGCAATCCTGATGAACGAGGACGTCGTACTGCCAGTCTCTGCTCTCCTTGAAGGCCAGTACGGTCAGGAAGACATCTACATCGGCACCCCGGCTGTTATCAACCGCAACGGTGTCCGCGAGGTTGTCGAGCTGCACCTTGAAGATAGCGAGAAGGAAAAGTTCGATCACTCCGCCAACACCCTTCGTGGCGTGATGGTCGAAGCTGGCCTCACCGAGGCATAAGCCTTTCCCATACCCTTCGATTGCGCCCGCCGGACACACCCCGGCGGGCGTTTTGTCTGCGTTAGTCCTCCGCCCGGAGGTGCCTCGTTACGTCCAGAGCATCATCGCCGCGTGCAAGAGCGTCAAACGTGGCGCAGCAGGCGTCGAAAAGCTTGACGACGTCCTCTTCGTCTACATCCGCGGTGTCGAGCACCAGCGCGTTCGGGTCATCATCTTCCTCGGCAGGCGCGAGCGTCACACACTGCCCACCAGTCTGGATATCACCTAACGCGACCTGGGCCGCGAGAAGCGAAACGCCAGTAACCGCGGTGGCCCCGACTTCTGCCAGCGGTGCGCACCGTTGCACATCTACCTGCCCCAACGTTTCCGGTGCTGCACAGACGGTGATCGCCACCGGGGTGTCCTGCAACACCACATCGGAGGCTTCTCGGTCGAGTAGAAGGCTGGATTCAGACACAACGATGTGCTCAAGTGCGTCGAAGTACTCGGGGTAGCGCCGTGAAAACTCGGCGAGGTTTGTCAACGGGCCCGTGCAAATCAAACACAGGTCCCGTGTACCTCGTGCGCACGCGTCGGCCCACAACAGGTCCCAGTCATTCGCGACGTAGCGATCTGGGACTTGGGCGTCACCCAGGCCAGCATCGCGCGTCGGTTGATGTTTTGGCGCGTCGCAACCTGCTGCGACCGCAACAGCGGGCAGGCCGCAGCGTGCCAACACCCACGCAGCATGCTGGGCACATTGCGCAGCTGAGGCGCTACCGCTTGAGGTTGTCACGCACTCCAATTCAGCCTGCCCACGATGGTGCGCAGCAACGACATATGCCAACGCAAGCGTGTCCTCGACCCCTGGGACGCAGTCAATAATAATTCGCACCGTGCTCCTTTACGCAGTGGACCTGTGCAGAGATTCCTTACCGTACATTGCCCAGAGCAATAGAGCGACCAGAGCAACTACTCCGCAGGCGCCAAACGCGATAGCAAAGCCGAACACCTCCGCCAGAAAGCCGATCACAATCGGTGCCGCAATCTGGCCGGAGTCCTGCACCATCTGATAGGTAGAAATTACCTTGCCACCCGAGCGGTCATTGCCGATGATGTCAGCTAACGTCGCCTGCGAGGCAGGACTCATCAACCCACCGCCAACACCCGCGCACGCTGAGACCAGCAACAGCACCCACACTGTCGTGGCGAGTCCGAGTGTGCCCGTGAATATTGCCGAGACCGCAAGACCTGCGAGAATGCAAGGACGACGTCCGATTCGGTCAGCCAGCCGACCAGAAAACTGCAGCGTGACGCCCGTGCCCAGCGCGAACGCAGTCAACGCAAGTCCGGATGCCGCGCCACCATTTGCAAATATCGCCGCAGCGAACAGCGGAAGGACCGAAACGCGCGCACCGAAGTTCACAAAACCATTTGTAAAGGCGACGGCGAGCAACGCACGGTACGTGGGTTGCTTCCAGGCTCGGCGCAGTGGCATTGGCGGCCGCTGTATTCTCGGTGTCTCTGGCTTGTGTTGCCGAGACGTAGCAACCCACACGATAGTTGCCGCAAGACCGACACCAACACCGTAGACTGCGAACGGAATTCGGTATCCAAGGAAACTGAGTCCAGCGCCGATGATTGGCCCGAAGATGTTGCCAAGCAAGAATGACGATGCATAAAGTGCATTCGCTCGCCCACGAATGCTGGGAGGAATCACGCGAACGATGAAGGCCTGTGCGGAGAGCGTAAACATCGTGGATCCGAAGCCGGCGATAAAGCGCAACGCCAAAATATGCCAGTACGCCTGAGCAAACGCCACGGCAAACGTTGCAGTCGCAACAATGCTCAACCCGGTGAGGTACACCGGCCGTGATCCGAGCTTATCCACCAGCGCGCCCGCGCCTGGCGCGCCAAGCAAGCGAGCTGCTGCAAACACGGAGATCACCGCTGCAGCGGCCGCCATGGACACGTTGAAGCTGGCGGCGAATTGTGGCAACACCGGGGCGATGAACCCGTAGCCGAGCGCAATGATAAACGCTGCGGTGCACAGCACCCATATCACTGATGGCAGCTTTGGTGACGCGCCGCCCTTATATGTTTGTTCCGTCATACCAGCGACAACACTAGTCTTTCTTCGCGTTCGCGTCCCATTACGCAATAACATTAGCACGGTTGTTCGAATCCATGGGTGATTTGGCCACTCCATGTCTAGCTGCTCTCGTACGCTTCGAAGCATGTTCTACGAATCAACGATTGCTCAAGAAATTATTCATCGCTTTGACGACACCGTCCAAGCCCTCAGCGCCACAGTCAAGCACCCTCGCTCTCTTGCACGACCGACTGGCTCGTGGCGCCCGCCGGTCATCGCATTGCCGCGAGTCATAGACAAGCAACACATCAACCTTGCGCTTACGCGGCGGAGAGTCGGCCCGCGGGCTCAGGCGATGGTGCAAGGTTACGGAGCGTCTGCGCGGCCCGCGTACATCATCGAAGCACGATTCACCGTCCAGTCGGGTGCGCCGGTCAACCCCGCGGTAGCTGAGGGCTGGATGCGCGCGCTCTACCCCGACGCGACGGAGGACATGCTTCATCTTCTGCCACACCCATACGCGGCAACGTATGTCTGGCTAGTCGACGGCCACTTCGATCCCGTCCGCTCTCCTTCATCCCTGTTCGCCGGACTGAACGTAGCGTAACCGGCTGGCTACTGCCCCGGTTCGTCGTCAAGCGGAAGCATCTGGCTCTCCCAGTCTTCAGCCTGGTCAGCAACCAGATTCAAGACATCAAAAAGCCTGTCGATGTCGGTGAAGCTACCCAAGTTAAGTTCTTCGGGATCTGCTTCCTCATCGTCTCCAGGAACCACAAACTGCACGTGGGCAGTGGCTGTGGCGTCGATAACTTCGACCTCCACGTGGACTTCAGCCTCTGTACCAACTTCTGCGAAGACGAGTTGATGGTTTTCGGCGTCCGGAAAGAATTCAAGCCCGGCGATACGTTCATCTGCAGCCTCGAGCAGGCTGCGGAACACGGTAACCACCTCGTCAGTGGCTATATGCTCAGCGACAGCGGACACAGCATCTTCGGCAGAAAATATAACTGCGACCAATGCTGCTTCAAAGTCCTCATCGTCTTCATCAACGTCAGCAGCCGCGATATACACGTTCGCCGCTGGCAGTTGCTCGTCGATAACAACGAACTGGATCTCAATCTCGGGGGTGATAGGAACAAACATCGTGTCGTCGTGCACACGAGACTCAATACCTTCACGGTCTAGAGCCGCGGCAATGTCTTCTAAAAAGCTCACGAAGAATCCTCTACTCTTCCTCATCGTGGTTGTCACCGGCGGACGATGCCAAGCCTACTGTTCTGGCCCCATGATGCGCATCCACGCTTCGCGGCCCTGCCAGCTACGCATGTCAAAAGCCTCCCATGCCCGGCGTTTGTGACGTTTTGGGTCGTACACGATTGACGGATGTTCGTTGATGATTGCGGTCGCGCGCCCGGGGTGGTCGTCGCCACGAAAATCGTAGCGGGGCCAGTTCGGCCCTGGTTCACCGGTATGAAAGAACGACCCCCAGTTGCGCTGCATCACTTCAACTACTGCTTCAAACGCAACGGTGGAGCCAAATCGGTCGATCTTCGATGAGCGTGTACCTTCCCGATCGCCAAACACCGCCATCAGGTCGGCTGTGTGCATTGCCCCCAACCCGAGCCGCCGCATTGTCGCCGATGCATATTCAAAGCGGTACATCCAAGTCGGAGCCACCTTACGGTGCTCCCCTGCAGCGATCACCGACGGTCCCCAGAACACGGCGTCAGCGAGAAACTCGGCGAAGTCCGTACGCTGGCTCACGTCGCTATACGCCTGGATGACCGCTGTCGCGTTCTTCGCGTCATATGCCTCGAGCAAGCGGCGTGCTGCACGCTGACGGGCTTTCGTCCGCTGATACAGAGCCTTTGCAAAGCTGGCCTCATCCGCATTGGTCCCGATGATCAACGGCACCGACGCCTGTTGCCCGGCGCGGAACATGTCCAGCGGGTGAGCTGGCAGCGTGGTGCCATCGACCGTCGGCATGAAGCTCAAATTCAGTTCGCGCAGCTCGCGGCCAGTAAACAGCATGGACTGCCCCACTCTAACCAGTTCCTCGGCCGGTACCTCCCGGAGGTGCTCGAGGGTAGATAGTCGCGATAGCCCCATGCCGTCAAGAAGTGTCGACGTCCACATCGCGGCCTGTGCCTTCGTATGAACGGAAGAAAGCGGAGTCGACTGGGCGATTGCCCGGTGGAACAACCCCCGAGCCGCCGGGGCGCACATCATATGGATTACTGAAGCTGCCCCGGCTGACTCGCCCATGATGGTTACGTTATTCGGATCCCCTCCGAAGGCCGCGATGTTTTCGTGCACCCACTGCAGCGCGAGGATCTGGTCCAAAATGGCGGGGTTGGCAGCGCAGTCCTCGCCGATACTGCGCAGATCCAAGTACCCAAGCACCCCGAGGCGAAAGTTTAAGGAGACATAGACGATATCGGTGGCATTAGCCAGAAAGTGCCCCTGGAGTACTTTCTCATGACTCGATCCGCTTACGAACGATCCACCATGAAAATAGATGACGACGGGGAGTACGTCGTCCGTATCAGGCCGAACGATGTCTGCGTGTAGGCAGTCCTCGGTGCCGATTACTGTGTCTTTCCACCCGAAATTCGTCTGCATCGCAGGTGGCCGATAGTTGGTTGTGGTGCGCACACCTGACCACGAAGGCGCAGGCTGTGGGGCCCGAAATCGGTTCTCACCGCCCATATCTGCACCGTAGGGTACCCCGCGCCAAGTGCGAACCCCGGTTTGTGGATCAATAGTGCCAGCAACGATTCCCGAGGTGGTCTGCACCTGGAGGTGCTCCTGCGGATTGTTGCTGTTGAGATGCATGCCTTTTAGCCTAGCCCGGAATTCTGTCTATTCTCGTGGAGTTTCTAAGGCGGGTACGATGAACGCTCGTACCAATAATTAATAAGGAGAAAAACACACAGCATGTTAGAAAAGTTCCGCAAAGACAAGCACGAAGACGACGAAACTGTAGTCGAAATTATTGAAGACGCCCGTGCTGAAGACTTAAGCTCCCTCGAGGAGGAAGCAGGCCCAGCAGGCCGAGCGTTTATCGCAGCAGTAGATAAGGCTGTCCATCTTCAGTCCGGTGCCATTCGGGCTTACGTGAACTGGCTTCGCCGTCAACACCCGGAGCAAAGTCCTGCGGAAATCCAGCACACGATGGACAAGCATTTTAAAAACGTAGTCTCCGCAACAGGTGCAGGCGTGGGCGCAGCAGCCGCGGTTCCTGGCGTAGGGCTCGTCACCGGCGCAGCAGCCGTTGCTGGCGAATCGGTAGTCTTCTTAGACCTCGCCGCGTTTTACACCCTCTCCTCCATGTACTTGCGCGACGTTAATATCGAAGACAAAGAGCGCCGACGCGCAGGCGTGCTCACGGTCATGATGGGCGCCCAGGGCGTTGCGATTGTTGACACGTTGCTCGGCGCGGACCGAGCTCGGCCGAGGGAGTTGGCGTCGAAAAATGTCCTGACGCGCTTTGCTGGCCCGGGCCTCGCCGAAGTCAATGGCATCCTGTCTCGTGTGGCCATGAAGTCGTTTACGAAGCGGTTCCGCCGCGCATGGATTGGCAAGATGCTGCCTCTGGGGCTCGGCGCGATCGCGGGCACCGCCGCCAACCGCAAGCTTGCCGACCACCTGATGGATAACATCGCCGTCGCCCTCGGCACTCCTCCCTCCCAATTCTTGAGCCCTCTTCCGGAAAAGCCTGACCAGGAGGCGGCCGGCCTCAGCGCGAATCCAAAGAACCTTCTGCGCTGGGTACTCCGACTCTTTGGTGACGACGACAAAGTACGCGACACCAATCAGCAAGAAATTACCAAATAGCTTCGGCTCCGAAGTTCATTCCCGCCTCCCCCAAAACTGAGGCGGGAATCACGCACTTCCATCTTTCGCCTACCCCCGGTAGCACCTCTGCTTTAGTTGGAGATCCACACCCTGCACCGCCGCCGAAGCACAGCGCCCCCTCAAATACGCGAGCCTGCTTTGGCCCCACCTTCTTGGTCCCCCCGAGACTGCACACGAGCGCTTCTCGACAGCTGCCACCGTGAATGCTGCTCGACGCCCACTCTGTACTTCCCCGCACGCCAGGCCAAAGTCGACGGGCCCGCCTCACCTCTTCAAGAGTTCGAAATCAATCAATCACGAGCAAGCAACCGTTCAAATACTTGTTGTCGAATGAGGACGTATCATTGATAACGGTTCTCATGAGACCCTTCTCACTCAAAACGGAAGATATGCCCATTTGTGGTGTATCAACCGCTAAAGGGGGTAGATCTCACAAGTACGAGGGCTTTTCGGGAATGTAAGGTAGCACTACCTAATCCCAGACAATTAAAGTCGTTGAAAAGTTACATACAACCCAAGAAGAGAGGCGAGCACCTGCC
>NZ_JBSZCG010000120.1:0-21013 GCF_054166365.1 Corynebacterium sp. UMB8791
ATGCGCGGTCAGCGGGTGGGGTATATCCGTGTCTCGACGGTGGAGCAGAATAATCAGCGTCAGAAAGAGCTACTCAACGCGTCTGGAAGGATTGACCGGTTCTTTGAGGATAAGATTTCTGGCCGCACGAAAGCTGAGCGTCCTGGGCTGGGGGAGTGTATGGCCTATGTGCGCGACGGTGACGAGCTCGTCGTCTCGTCGATTGATCGCCTTGCCCGCTCTCTGACGGATTTGCGTGGTCTCGTTGATGAGCTCACCGACAAGGGGGTGAGCGTTACTTTCCTGCACGAGAACCTATCCTTCTCGAAGGACACTAGTGACCCACGCGCGGATTTAATGCTGGGTATCCTCGGCAGCTTTGCGGAGTTTGAGCGGGCCATTATTCGTGAGCGCCAGGCGGAGGGGATTGCGTTGGCGAAAAAGGCCGGCAAGTACAAAGGCCGCAAGCCCGCTCTTACCCCGGGCCAGGTAGCGGAGATTAAGCGGCGCGTTTCGGCAGGGGAGTCGAAAGCAGCCTTGGCACGGGAATTCGGAGTCACCCGCCCTACGGTGTACCGGGCGTTGAAGAACGCATAGATGCGGCGATGGGGGCGGGTGAATATACGCCCCACGGCGCTTGCCATATGGCAGGACATTTACGGTTCCAGGCACGCCTACAGGTAGCCTTACGCACATTTCCCCTCGTGGGCGGCTTTTACAAGGGCTGGCGAAGGCACGCCCCCAGGTCTCGCTAGCGTGTGGTTTTACCTGTACTTTCTCCGCCTGGGCAACGTTCACCGAATAAAGAGAAAGGGCGCCCCCACCTTGAAGAATCGGAGCTGTCGACGCCGACGATAATCGGAGCTGGACCGGTGAGAAATGTCAAGTCAGGTTCCTTCCTAAAAGGTCATGTGGTGGGCGGACGAGGTATCAGCTTGGGCGGAGACTGCAGGATGTGGTTCCCTATCAGAGGTGGACGAGTTCGATGCCTGCAAGTGCGATGCCTGTGACGAGAATGGTTGAGGCTGCGGCCAGGATGAAGGGTCGGGCTCCGACCCGGATGAGGTTGCGGATCTTCACCCCACATCCCAGTCCAAACATTGCGGCGGACAACAAAGCCGCTTGCGCGAGGCTTCCTGCGTGGATGAGGCCCTCGGGCAGGTCCAGTGTGGAACGGAGCACGATCATGACCAGGAAGCCAATGATGAACAGTGGGACGATCGCAGGACGCTTTTCATCGGGTTTGACGTTTCCTGACCGGCGTTGGCGAATGCTCAAAATCGCGACGATCGGGGCGAGCAGCAGGACGCGGGCGAGTTTGACGATGACGGCGACAGCCAGCGCCCCGCCGCCGATTATTCCTCCGGCGGCGACAACCTGAGCGATCTCGTGGATGGAGCCACCGGCCCACATGCCGTTGAGTTCAGGCTCCATGCCCAGCAGCTGGCCGAGCAAGGGAATCGCCAGAATCATGAGTGTGCCGAAGATGACCACCAAGGCCACGGCGGTGACCACGTCCTCTTCGTCTGAGTCGGTGACCCCTTCGACTCCGGCCACAGCGGCGGCGCCGCAAATAGAGAAACCACATGCTATGAGCAGAACCTGAGCGGAACGCATCTTCATCAGCCGCCCGATCAGGATGGTTCCGGAAATGCCTCCGGCCACGATGCACACGATGACCACGAGCATGGGCGCACCGAGGGAGACAATGTCTGAGAGCACCAGTTGCAGGCCCAGGAAGACGATTCCCAATCGGAGCAGCTTCTTGGAAGCCAGCGTCAGTCCCGGTGCCGTGGACTCGGGTAGGCGAACCACGTTGGTCAGGGCGATGCCGAGCACGATCGCGACGATCAGTGGGCTGACACCGGGAAGGAAGACGTTAACGGTCATCGCGATTGCCACAGCGACCGCACACAAAAGCAACCCGGGGGAATATTTTTTCAGTGCGTAGGAGCCGCGGCGGGTTGTTATGGGATCTGTCTGTTGTATTTGCGTTGACATACTTCCATACTTCACTGATCCCCGTCAGCCCGCTAGACGGCAATTTCGCATCAAGGTATATGATTTTGATATGAGCGAAGCTTGGCCGAACCTTCAAGTACTGGAACTCTTCGTTGCCGTGGTGGACGAAGGCAGCGTGGGGGCAGGCGCACGGAAAGTGGGGATGGCGCAGCCCAACGCAAGCCGAGCCATCGCGGAGCTGGAGACGGGGATGAAAACGGCTTTGCTTGAGCGCAGCCCCCGCGGTTCGGAACCGACGGCACTGGGGTTGTTGCTGGCTGTTCAAGCCCGTGAACTACTTGATGCCGGGCAACGCTTCAACGATTGGTCACGGTCCAGCCGCAGCAACGAAACGTTGGAACTTCGTGTGGGGGCCAGCATGACCATCGCAGAAACCCTGCTACCGGTCTGGCTGACAGAGTTGAAACGTCGATTGCCGCCGGTCCGTATCGAGGTGCAGGTGCTGAATTCGGCGCAGGTTCTCCAAGAAGTGCAAAGGGGCATTCTTCAACTGGGTTTCGTTGAGACCCCGAACGTTCCCATGCAGTTGAATGCCCGGGTCGTCCAAGAGGATGAGTTGCTGGTAGTTGTCGCTCCCAACCATGAATGGGCGAACCGTACGAGCAGGATCGGTTTGCAAGAGCTGGCGGAAACCCCCTTGGTTGTCAGGGAGCCTGGCTCAGGTACCCGCGAGGCGCTGCAAGAGGTGTTGGCTGGGGTCGTCACTGTCGAGCCGATGCAGGTGCTTGCCAGCAACGCCGCGGTGCGCGTTGCTGTTGCTTCCGGGGCGGGTCCTGCTGTCCTGAGCGAACTCGCCCTTCGTAGCCAGCTCGAGAGCGGGGACCTGTTGCGCGTTCCCTTTGAGGGTCAAGGGATCAGCCGCCCCCTGACGGCCGTCTGGTCAGGACCTCGACGATTGACAGGAGTCGCGGCCGAACTGGTCGCTGTGGCCGCTGCCAAACCGTAGCCGGTGGCAGCAAGTCCCGTCTTCGAAGAAGTCATCAGCATCCGTACAAGATGCTCCCCCTGTAGTCCCGAGCCCCAAGCAGTGCCCGTGCCTTGGGCGGTCTGACATGCCAACCCTTCCGGCTCAACATCGTCCGCCTCTTACCCGCAAGCCATGAATTAAATACGGGGTAGAGAGTTGTAAATAACCCGGACCGGCTGAGAATTCGGCAAGGCAGCACCTTCTTGAATCCGCATGGTTCCTCGGCCATGTGCTTTACTCTCGTCTGAGCACGAGTTTGCCTCGAGCCCTCCGGGTCTGTACTTTCGCCAGGGCAGCCAGGGCATCTGCAAACGGATAAACCTGCTCAAGCTCCAAATGAATCTCCCCTGCGGCGATCTGCTCCATGAGTTGCACCAAATCATCGAGAACGTCCATTTGATAGGGGACCCCGTCATGTGTATGCCACGTTCGGAGATGTGTGCATCTCCGGAGATCGACACCAATGTTCCACCGTCCTTCACGACGGGCAAACTTTCCGCCGAGGTGCCCGGTTGCACCGCCAAGACAGCGTCGACGCCATTGGGCATCCACTCCAGGATCTGCTCGCGCCAATGGGGGTTGCCGTAGTCAACTACCTTGTGCGCGCCGAGCGAAAGCATGTAGTCGTGATTGGGTTTCGACGCGGATGCGGCAACGTGCCATCCGCGTTGGCGTGCAAGTTGGATGGCGACCGTGCCGATCGCCCCCGAGCCACCAGCAATGAAGAGCGACCCGTCAACGGGCGCTGAACTGCAGGTTTGGCTTCCAAACGAAAAGGACGCCCCACTCGCCAAAATCCTAGCGTGGAACTAAACGGTGAGCAGCAACTCCACCACCGTATTGATCGACTAGAAGCGGGGAACGCCTACATAAAAGCACTGGCCGCCCTGGAGGACAGCCGGTAACGGCTTCAGGGCGGGATAAAGCACGCATCATCCATACTTTGAAGAAAGGCCATTCGCTGGCTCTCCTGCTTGATATCGCGAAGCTACCACGATCAACCAATACTATTATTGGCAACTGAAATTTGAGGATCCCAGCTACACAGATCTTGATCCTCGTCTGGCACTTGTCGCAGATGAGTTTGACCGCCACCATGGCGTCTACGGCTACCGCCGTATTCGCTACGAGCTACGTGATAAAGGCCACCACTTCTCCCGGAAGACTGTCTACCATTTGCTCAAAGCCGCAGGTCGACGGTGTAAGTCTCGGGTTAAGCGTTATAGCTCTTTCCGTGGCACTCCAGGGCAGGTGGCACCAAATATTGTCGCGCGCAGGTTTGACCGTAACCAAGCCAACCATCTATGGCTGACCGATGTCACGATGTTTCAGGCAGCTGGACGCAGGGTGTACCTGTCGGCGATTAAAGGCGTTTTCAATGGTGAAGTCTATATTTCTCGGGGTAGAAGTGGGGTGTAGCGGTTGAGGAGGTTGCCTAAAAGCCCATGGCCTCAAAGGTAGAGGCCTCTACCGACATGCCGGCCTGGGCGCTATCGAACATAGCGACAGTGCGGTTTTCTGTGGACAACTACACCAGCGCTGTGGCGGCAGGGGCAGTGGAGTAGGTGTAGTTGAATCGGGTTTGGCTGTAGGCCTGCATGATGGAGGCACCAAGTTCTAGTGGAGACGTGGTTTCTTGGGCTTCCAGGCGTTCTAGGATTGCTTCGAGGTTGCCTCGAAAGTTCGGGTCGTCGATGTAGCGCTTGTAGGGCACTGCCTTGCCTCCCCTGTCCCATGGTTCTTTTCTTTGAAGAAAGTCAAGAAGACACAAGGCTACGTGGAGGGTTGAGCAGTGGAGAGCGTGCGCAAGCGAAGATCGTCACTGTCCTTTTGGAGGAATGGGACGCGCTTGACGGGACGCAGCAGCGCGCGATTGCGGACGTGCTTGAGAAGTCGACGCAAGCAAGCGAAGACGCCGAGGGATTCGTAGAGCGCCTGCGGCAGCGAGCAAAGAAGTAAACCTGTTGCTTTGTGCCTTGCCCTAGCGGCGAGGCGTCACCACTCGTGAGGTGGCACGCCGTTGGAGGGGCGGCTGTCGGTTTTTGCCTTGTCCTCTTTAAGCGCGCGCTCCATGAGCGCTCCCATAATGAACGACAGCGCCCGCCTGTCCCGCAAAGGTGCTGACGCGAACGCCTACGGCGTTCTTGTCCCTGAATCATCGCTACCTGGCCGCTCTTCGCGGTAGCGGTCGGCGTTAATCGCGTCTTCCATCAGCCCGAGCGTGATTTCTTCGAAGGCGTCTTTGATCGCGAGTGACTCAAAGTCTTTCGCGACTTGCTCCCAGTGCATGCGCTCAAGGGTTGGAATCATTGCCCACAGCGCCATGCGTAGATACGTCCCGCGACTGCGTCCAGTGCGCTCGGCGAGCGCGTCGAGTCGTTCAACGAGTTCGTGCTCTAGTCGTACAGAGACAACCGGCCCGCGTCCGATCACACCGCTCTGCTTTCTCGTTGCCATGATCGTCGATCCTTTCTCGTTTCGTTTCATATTGCTTCCCACTCCTACATGTAAACATTGTTTACATGTAGGACAGGCGAACATCCAGCGTGAGAAACACGGTTCGCTTTTTACAACGAAGCGTACATGTAAACATTGTTTACATGTAGCGGTTTGGGTAAAAACGAAGAATCCTTTTTGCGGAGCTTAGAACGGAAAGAGTAGACAGTAGACCGCGCCTGTAAGGCCGCGCGTTTGTTGGAACATGCGTTCGCAGAAATGGGCTGCGATATCGGGTGGTCATGGCAGGATTGCAAGCATGATTCAAAGCATTGAGAAGATGTTGTCCGAAGCGCGCGTGGCTCGATTTGATCCCGAAGACGCAACGTTGAGCAGTGGCGAGCGCGCGCAAGCGAAGATCGTCACTGTCCTTTTGGAGGAATGGGACGCGCTTGACGGGAAGCAACAGCGCGCGATTGTGGACGTGCTTGAGAAGTCGACGCAAGCAAGCGAAGATGCCGAGGGATTCGTAGAGCGCCTGCGGCAGCGGGCAAAGAAGTAAACCTGTTTCTTTGTGCCTTGCCCTAGCGGCGAGGCGTCACCACTCGTGAGGCGGCACGCCGTTGGAGGACCGACTGTCGGTTTTGCCTTGCCCTCTTTAAGCGCGTGCTCCATCACACCGTGTTGCTTCCTAGCCCTATATGTAAACAATGTTTACATATAGGGACGAGAACAGTCGGTGTGAGGAAAACGGTTTTACTTTTTACAACGAAGCGTACATGTAAACAATGTTTACATCGAGCAGTTTGAGTAAAAACGAAGACCCCTTTTTGCGGAGCGCTCGCCCGTAGTAAGGGGGGTGTGGCCGGGGAACGCATCAACGGGCAAAGGGGTCTTCTGACGTTTCAAGGGATGCTAGCTTTCCCCCAAATCGCTGTCGCATAGTCTAGCCATTCTGGCGATGCTCATGGTGAAAATTGCTCAATTTTCCCCTTGCCCTTTCCCTCCCCAAGGCCAGCGCTGGCCGCGCTTGCCTTGTTTTGACCCCTAGGGGGTTTATTATTTGGTACAATGGCAGTAAACTTGCCAGTGTCCCCTGGCGGGGCGCAAACACCGCTTGACCTGGACCGGAAGGAGGCCGCGGAGATGCTCACGATTGCGAAGCTGCACGGTGAGTCTGTGGCCTATTACGAGTCCACTGTTTCGACCGAAGAGGAGCGTTCGAGTGGTCCCGATGCGTACTACTCGGAGGACGGAACGAAGCCCGCGACGGCGTGGATTATGGCGCGAAGGAGTGCGCAAGTGCGCGCAGTTTCTGACGCGTTAGGAGTCGAAGTCGGCGCGGTTGTTGGCGGCAATCGTGTGCGAGATTGGTTCAATAAAGCGGTTGCACCGAGTGGTGAAAAGCTCGGGCGCGCGCCGAAACAAAGCGGGGTTCCTGGTTTCGATCTGACGTTTTGCGCGCCGAAAAGTGTGTCGATTCTGTGGGGTGTGGCAGACGATCCAGCGCTGAAACAGGTTGTGGATCAGGCGCATGCGCGCGCGGTTGAGAGCGCACTTTCTTACTTTTCGGAGCACGCTGGGTATACGCGCCGTGCTGATGTGCGGGATAAAACGCGCATGGTTATTGATCGGGTTGAGGCGCTTTCTGGCGTGAAATATGAGCACCGGACGTCGCGGTCGGGTGATCCTCATGTGCATTCGCATGTGCTGTTGTCGAACAAGCAATTGTGCCGCGATGGGAAGTGGCGAACGCTTGATTCTAAGGGGGTGTATCACGAAGCTCGTGCCGCCGGGATGCTGTACCAGGCGGTGATTCGCGAAGAACTCTCCCGCGAGTTGGGTGTTTCGTGGGGTGAGGTTGTTAACGGGTGCGCGGAGATTGCTGGGCTTGATTCGCCTGAGATGATCCGCGCGTTTTCGACAAGGACGCGTGAAATTGATGCGTGGTTGAGTGCGAACGGATTAGAGGCGACCGGCGAGCTGGCGCGTGTCGCGCAGAAGAAAACACGCCAGCGCAAGGACTTGGATACGCCGCTTGCAGAGCTTGAAGCGGGCTGGAAGCAGAGCGAGGCGGGGGTGAAAGCGAGTGGGTTTATCGCGTCACTTCGACCGGGAGTAGCGCGCAATGTAGGTGTGGTGCTTCCTGATGTGCGTGAAGTTTTAGCTGCGGTGGTTGCTGAACGCTCGACGTTTACGCGCGCTGATGTTGTCGAGAAGATCGCCGAGATGATGCCGGTTGGTGCTGTTTCACCGGAGCAGGTGCGAGAGGTTGTCGAGCAGATTGCCGATGAAGTTTTTGCCGATGACAGCACATGGACGGTGACACCGGATAAGGCGCGAGAGGTCAACGATCAGGCGCGTGAGGGTGCACAGCGGTTTACAACTGATGCGGTGGTCGCTGAAATTGATCGCGGTATTGATGTTGCGACGTCGGTTGTCGATGCCGGTGTTGATGCGTCGGCGATTGTCCCGGTCGACGGCAAACTTTCGCAGGCGCAGGCAGAGGCCATGCGCGCGGTGGTGCAGTCGCGGTATCTGGCAAGCGTGGTTGTTGCCCCGGCAGGTGCCGGAAAAACTTCGAGCTTGAAAGCAGCTCGTCGTGTGTGGGAGCAGGCCGGTCGACAGGTCGTTGGATTGGCCCCGACTGGTAAAGCTGCCGATGTGATGGTGGGCGAGCAGGTCGCGCATAGTGCTTCGACGGTGGCGCGGGTGTTGCTGCAAGTCGATGGCGTTGATGCGTCGCCGGCAGCGCAAAAACTTGGTTGGGGCACCGACACTGTGGTTGTCGTTGACGAGGCCGGCATGGTGGCTACTCCTGATGTGGTGCGCATCCTTGAGATCGCGCAGGCCGCAGGTTCGCGCGTGGTGTTTGTCGGAGACCCGAACCAGTATGGCGCGGTGAAAGCACGCGGAGGCATGCTCGCCACGCTGGCCCATGAGCTGCCGGATGCAGTGGAGCTCACCGAGGTCTTCCGCCAGAAAGATCCACACGAGCGGGAAGCATCGAAACAGCTTCGCACAGGTCAGCTGCCGAATGTGCAACGTGCTGCTGATTTTTACGCCGCTGCTGGCAGACTGCATGCGGGGTCGGTCACCGCGATGATGGACGATGCACTTGCTGGCTGGAAGCAGGATATTTCCGCTGGGAAGCGTTCAATCTTGGTGGCTTCGAACAACGAGTACGTGGCGGCACTCAACGCTGCCGCACAGGCTGTAATGGCCGAGCGAGGCGCGTTAGACACCACGGTGTCGGTCGGGATTAGCGGGGAGCAATTCGCACATGTTGGGGATACGATTCTGACGCGCAACAACGATTATGAGCTGGTCACCAGTGCTGGTGATGTGGTGCGCAATGGGCAGCGTTGGCAGGTCGAACAGATCAATGCCGATGGGTCCATGCAGGTGCGCAGACTTGATGAAACTAACGTCACTGTGACGCTGAACCCGGAGTATGTCGGTGCATATGTCCAGCTTGGATATGCCACCTCTGGGCATGCGTCTCAAGGGGCTACCGTTGATGTGGCTCGCGTGGTTGCTGCTGTAGGCCAGATTGATCAAGCCGGGGCATATGTCCCACTGACGCGAGGACGCGAGGGCAACTACTTGTACATGGCCGAGGCGATGCCTGGCGATAGTGATACGGGCCATGGTCGAAGCGCTGATACACCGCAGTTGCGGCGTGAATCGACCGAGTATGCACGTGATCTGTTGGTGCAGTCAGCAACGCGCAGTGCTGCTGATCAAAGCCCGTATGCAATCCACCGCAACGCGAGAGCGGATTGGGAGCTTGCCAAGCTAGCCGCATCAACACCGCCAGAAACGGACGTATTTGCTGGCACACGCATAGGCGAGTGCGCGCAGCGGCGAGCGCATGCACGGTTGCAGCGCCTGGAAGCGTTCTACGCCTCCCAGCGCGCACCGCGTGATGTGCCTGCGGAGAAACCGCAGGAAAAGCACGTGGCAACAGGCCTGATCGACAAGCTCGGCATGAGCACAGGCCGTGCGCGCACGGCACCGCAGCAATCACGCACGCCGGACGATACCCAGCTCATTGAACTGCGCAATCGCGTTGCAGCGATACGCACGATGTGCGATGAACATCGCGAAGCAATAGCCCAGTTAGACGAGCAGGAGGCGCACACCGTCAAGCAGCGCGAGCAGCGAATGAAGCATGTGCGCAGCATGCAGCGCAAGCGCCAAGGCTTGATTGCCAAGCAGGACAATCGCGGTTGGTTTGCGCGGACGTTGAAGCCGAATGAGTACGCGGCAGAGATCGCTGAATGCGATGTGATCATTGCGCGGAATGTGAAGCAGGCTGACCAGCTCGGCGAGCAGGCGCACACGTTGCGTGAAGAAGCCTTGCAGCATCACGGACAGCTTGAGCAGTTGCACCAAGAAGCATCACGGATTGAGGCGGCGATCAAGGCGCACGAGCGCACGGGGCAGGTGGGAAGTTCGCGTGATGCGGTGAGCTTGTCGGAGCGGATTTCGTTGCAGCAGCGCATGCAACAAGGCCGCCGATCCTCGTATGAAAACGGTCCACAACAGCCGGTAAAAAGTAGTGACGCAGATCACTATTTGGAGTAAGGAAAAGGGCTGTTTTTCCTGGTCACTCTATGAGTCTCATTTTGAGACTCACGGAAATTTGAGCCCATTTAGCGGCCCTTCGTCATGTTGGTTTTGGCGTACTCGTTCCGGCGGTAGAGCGCTCGTGCTGTGCGCATGGGCGGTGGGGTGGTGTAGGGGGTCTAGTGCGTAAACCTGTAAAGCTGTATACTGTAAAACTGTAAACCCGTAACCTGTAAACCTGTATTGAAAAAGAGGAGGTAGGTCATGATTATCACCACTATCAACGCCAAAGGCGGGGTGGGAAAAACCACCACAACGATGTTTCTGGCGACCGTGTTCGCTCAGCGTGGATATGCGGTCACCGTTGCCGACCTTGACCGTCAGGGGTCTGCGCTCGACTGGGCAGAGCGCGCCGAAGATGGTGGTAACCCGTTGCCGTTTGATGTTGAGTTGTCGATCCCGAAGCGCGTTGATCGTCAAGCTGCACTTGTCGCCGATGACGAGATCATGTTTATTGATGTGCCGCCAGGTGATGAAAACGCGATTGAGGCGGCAATCGCAGTCAGTGACTTCATCATCATGCCAACCAGATCGGCAGCTGCCGATCTTTCGCGCATCTGGGAATTGCGCGATGCCGTCAGCGCTACCCCGCACGCGGTCCTGATTACGTTCGCACGGAAAGGCACGAGTGCGTTAGAAGCGGCCCGTCAAGCACTCGATGCCGAAGAGATGCCGAGGTTTCAAGCAGAGATCCCTCTGCGTGAAGACATGCACTTAGCGTTTGGTTACTGCCCCGGGCCAGACATGCACGGCTATGACGCTGCCTGTATCGCAGCCCCTCTAGATGAAGTGGGAGAGTTGATCGTGTTGTGCACGCGTAGCGGTTTACCAGCGTGTTGGACTAAATGAGTCCATAAAAGAAAAATTGGAAGGACGATGCTTTATTTTACTCGTGTATAAAACAAACGCAGAGCCCTTCCAAATAGAAGGGCTCTGCGTGGGCATGAGGGTTACCTGTTCGGTGGCGCTTAAGATTTGGTCAAGTCCGACTTTGTGATTACGCGATTCGACACGTAGCAAACGATGGTCACTACAGCGAGAAAACCAACTCCAAGAATCAAAGAATCGTATCTCTCGGTTAGCATGAGTGAGAAGAACGCCCCCATAAAGAAGGGGATGATCGCTTTGATACTGATGGTCATTAAGTGCACCTCGCGCCCTTCACGGATCCAGTCCAACGAAAATCTACGTGTAGGCGATTATTACACTTTCCGTAGCTGGAGATAGCCCAGCTTGCCCCTGTGATAATGGCTCCAATTATCACGCACGCACTTTGTCCAACTCCAGGAACTGCGCAGATGAGTGTTCCAAGAGCAAAGCCTCCACCAGCGATCAGTAGATCCTGTTCGCGGGGGGTGAATTCTAGCCAAAAACCAGACAAACCGTTACTGCCGCCACTGACGTATGGCTGTGGGGCGTCAAAGTCGGGCAGAGCAAACTCAGCTCCAGTTGGGAGAGTGAAGATGACGACAGGCTGACCATCTTCAATAGTCTTTTTGCGGGGGAGGTCAGAATCCTTCAGTTCGTCGTAGGCGGCTTGAAGTTGTTCTGGAGTGATTTCCCTTTCTAGAGGTTGTGGTTGCTGATGGGTCTCGGATTGTGTTGCCCCACTACTGGAGAGAGCTGGCTCTGCAGTGGCTGCTCCAGCGGGCGGGACTACTAAAGTTAGTGTGGCGGCTATTGCGCTAAACGTTTTAAAATTCACGTGAGCAATTCCTTTCAGGAAGAGGTTTTTCGCTTCTTCGATCTGCTGTGAGGTTCGAGATGAACATCTCTAAATTTAAAAGGCCAGTTCTCACTTTTGAACAGATCTTTACTTTCGTATCGGATGCGATACCCCCACTGAGAGGCGATTATTCGACTGTCGACCAGCTGTCTGCTTGATTCTTCTGCTTCCTCGGAAGGTTTGGGCTTACGTAATACCTTATTGGTAGGAGTCTTTGATTGAGTGGTACTTGACTGCAAGTTCTACGCGATTTCTGGCGGAGAAGCGAAGAAAGAGCTGCGAGACTATCTTCCTGATGGTGACCTCTGCCAGATGCATTGATTCGCCAATTTCTTCGTTGGTTTTACCCTTGCAGATCAGGGACAAGACGGCCTGCTCGCGACCGGTGACCCTTGGTGCATGAAGTTCGCTCTGACTTCTATTATCGGTTTTAATCCCAACAAGCCGACTAAGGCAGTCCGGTGAGAGAACTGTCCCTCCATGTATGGCATCGCGTAGGGAATGGATGATTGACTCTGGCGTCTGACCTTTGATGATGTAGCCAACTGCACCAAGGCTAAGGCACTTTAGCATCGTTTCATCAGTATCAAAAGCGGTCATTGCAACGAACAGGGGCGGTTGAGGAAACTGCTGGGTGTGTTGAAGTAATTCAATGCCGTCAGTGTCGGGTATATGAACATCGGACAATACAAGATCGCTGCTATTGGTTTCCAGCCACTGCAATGCCTGTTGGCCTGTGGTAGCTGTTCCCACCACCTCTAGGTCGTCGGTAGCCGAGAGATATACGTGAAACGCCTCGAGGATGGTGGGGTCATCATCAATGAGAAGAACGCGTGTCGCCACTATTTACACCAGGGTAGTTGTGGTTTTTTCGAGCAACTCAACCAATCAGTGATGCTGTAGAGCACAGAAATACTGTCTTGATTGGTGGGTGGCATGGTGACAGCAGGAGTCAGGGCAAGTGTGGTGGCAATAATGGTAGATGCGATAGCAGTGGTCATACCTCTAGTTTTATACCACCGCTAGTTTCTGCAAAAGGGGATGTTGGCGGTGGTGACCCATTCTTTGTTATTGCTGCGTGTATTCAGTGCCCCTCCCACAGCGTAAAGCGTATTCGACATGCTGGTTAAACCAAGGCGTGTGGATTCGGAGGTCTTCTTCTTTGGGATGTAGGCGTTGGTGATGATGAGTGTGACGCCTTGATTATCGGATGTTGCTGAGACGGTAACTAAGGATTGAGGTGTTGCGTGCTTTATGATGTTGGTGATTGTCTCGCTGAGCACGCGTTCTAGGGCGGTGTTGTGCAACGACATTGTCACAGGCGTGGTCAGATCTGTGGTGGTCGTGACAGTGAAACCGTGGTTGTGTAGGCGCTTGGACATAGCCTCGAGCGTGGTCGGCAAGCTCGGAGTAGAGCCAGAGTTGGGTTGAGTGTTGAGAGTGGTGAGAAGTTGCCGGGTTTTATCAAGAGCATCACGGGATGTGCGGGCGACGTTTTTTAGCTCTGCGGCGCGTTCTGGGGTGGTGATGGCAAGCTTTTCTAGTTGGACGATGGCGGATGTCAGATCGGCAGCGATGGTGTCGTGAAGCAGACTAGTGAGCTGTTGTCGACGAATGCGTTGTGTGCGTTGTGAATTCAGGTGTTGTTGGTGAGTGTGGTGAATCCACAAGCCAAGAAGGTGAGCCAGGGCGATAATGGTGATGAAGATAATCACAGCGCCGATATCGAATTCGATGCGGGCGTTGGTGGGTGAGTAGAAGCCGCCAAGCGTGATGGTAGTGGCGCTTAGGATTGCCAGAATATGGTGGCCGGTGGCGGTGATAGCGGTGATAAGAAAGACACCGAGGAATAGCTCGAAGCCTGTCGAGTAGCCGGCTAGTAATGCGGTAATAAAAGCTGCGATGTAGGTGGTGGTGCTGATGCGTGGATGGTTGGGCGCGACGATGAGGCTGAGTGCTTGGACAATGATCAGCGCGGTGAATAGTGGGGTAGTGGGGTTGTGCTGAATGACGCCTGCGCCGCTGAAGATGAGTGCGAGGGCAGACAATGTCAAGGTGGTGGGCAAACGCTGGTCAAGCATGTCTTTTAGGCTACATGTTTATTGATGTGCCGCCAGGTGATGAAAACGCGATTGAGGCGGCAATCGCAGTCAGTGACTTCATCATCATGCCAACCAGATCGGCAGCTGCCGATCTTTCGCGCATCTGGGAATTGCGCGATGCCGTCAGCGCTACCCCGCACGCGGTCCTGATTACGTTCGCACGGAAAGGCACGAGTGCGTTAGAAGCGGCCCGTCAAGCACTCGATGCCGAAGAGATGCCGAGGTTTCAAGCAGAGATCCCTCTGCGTGAAGACATGCACTTAGCGTTTGGTTACTGCCCCGGGCCAGACATGCACGGCTATGACGCCGTCGCCGATGAACTCATGGAGATGATGAGGTGACCACCAGCAAGCAACGCGCAAGCGGGCAGCTCGCCCCACGAGGAGCAAAAAAGACCACAAGGGGCACGGCAAAGACTGAAACGAAGTCCGCACGATCAGCGTTCCATCAGACCTCCAATCGCGACTATGTCAAGAAGATGACCATTGAAGTCGACCGCGATCTACACACTGAATTGAAGATGATTGCGGCGCGCGAAGGCGTGACAATCCGCGAGATTGTCGAGTCCTACCTGGGGCAATACGTGAAGGACCATCGCTAGAAACCGTAAATACAGGTTTACAGGTGCTGTAAACCTGTATTTTTGTTGTGACTGTTTCCTCATGGGTTTAAGGGGTGTTTCCGCCCGGCAGATGCCTGTATCGCAGCCCCTCTAGATGAAGTGGGAGAGTTGATCGTGTTGTGCACGCGTAGCGGTTTACCAGCGTGTTAGCCTAAACGCGTCAATAAAAGAAAAGCCTGGAACAGGTCCAATTGCTCCAGGCTTGCTTCACCACCGGCCTCCAACCGGCTCGTGAAGCGCTTTAACCGACCCACAACGTCGGAGAAAGCGATGTTATGAGTGTATCGAACCGTAACGCAGAACGCACGACACCACGCCAGCATGTGCGAGGTGTCGGTGTACATACGGGTTGGCTTGACGACACCCCAGCGGGTGCAACTGACCGCGACGCTCTGTTAGCGCATCTCGGTCGCAGTGCGATCCATGCCAGCAAAGACCGCAACTTCTCTAGCGCGTACTACTCGGATAGCGACGGGGCGCGACGTCCTCGGCTTTACAGGGTTGACTCGCCAGCGTTTGCCAGCTGCCAGTACGTCATGTTGACCACGAAGCAGTATGCAGCCGTCCTCGTCGTCGACATTGATCAACCAGGACAAGCAGGTGGTCACCCAACTAGTCTTGCGCTGAGTGTGCGGGAAAACTTCGCCAAGCTCATTAACCACGGGATTGGCCCCTCATGGATTGGTATTAACCCGCTGACCGGCAAAGCCCAGGCAATCTGGTTAATCGACCCGGTGTATGCCGATAAAACAGGGAAATCACCCCATATGAGCTTGCTGGCAGCAACGAGTAAAGCGTTAGGAGAGATGCTGGACCATGACCCGCACTTTTCCCACCGCTTTAGCCGCAGCCCGTTCTACGAGGGGAAAGACCCAACCGCGTATCGCTGGTACTGCCAGCACAAACGGGTATACCGCTTGGCTGACTTATTGCGGGAGGTACGTGCATTGACTGGCCAAGAAGCAAAGCAGCGATCGACACGACAGCAGTTTTCCTCTGGTCGTGAACTCCTCGAAGCAGCGAAAACACGCAGACAAGAAGCAGAAGCCTTCAAAGCGCTTGCAAACGACGTCGAAGCAGAACTTGCGACAAGCGTTGAGCGCTATGACCCTGACATCATCGAGGGCGTGCGCGTGCTGTGGATTCACCAAGGACGCGCAGCACGCGACGAGACGGCGTTTCGACATGCGCTAAAAGTCGGGCACAGGCTACGCGCAGCAGGCCAGCGCTTAACCGATAACGCCCTGATTGACGCCTACGAGCACGGATACAACATCGCCCAAGAAGCCGGAAGCGATGGGAGACTCTCGGAGATGCCGCCGATGCGTGATCGCCAGACCATGGCGAGGCGAGTGCGTGGGTACGTAACGCAAGCAAAGGCTTCAAACGGTGGTTCTGTGGCCCCTGGGAGGGCTACAAGCGCCGAGCGTAAGGCTTTGGCAACAATGGGGCGTAGAGGTGGACAGAAAGCCGCACAACGCTGGAAAACAGACCCAGACGGCGAATACGCACAGTCACAGCGAGACAAGCTTGAAAAGGCGAATCGACAGCGCCAACGTCAGGGGAATGAGACCCGGGCACAGGTTTATTCAGCGTATGCTTCGTCGCTTGCTCAGACAGGTAAAGCTCCAACGGGAGCTGAGATCGGAAGAGAATTGGGGATTACCAGAAAGACAGTGAGCGTCCATTTGAGGGCGCTACGGAACGCAGGAATGATCGAATAAAAAATGTAACCTGCCGTAAGCAATATACGGTTCCCCCGTGCGGTAGCACGTGAGCTACCTAGTTCCGTTTCTTTTTCAGCAACAGTGAAGCGTGGAACTCATGCCGAAAAAGGTGACACGCCGTAAGCAATATACGGCTCCCCGTGCGGTAGCACGTGGGCTACCTATTCTCTCTACAGAACAACGTAGAAGTTTCAAGGCTGCATTTGGGTTGTCCGGAAAACATAAATCGTGGGCATGTAATAGAGCTTCATTATGATTGTTCAGCTGTTTCTTCCTTGGTGGTAGTGCAGCTGGTGCGGTGCTCGTGTCTTCACCGCCTCTGATAAATAAAGACCCCAGTTCAAATAAAGCAAGGGGAAGTTGAGTAATGTTTGGCACACGCCAGCCCGCCGCCCTTGTGCTGTGGGTGTCAGTACTCATTTGAATGGGTACTGACAGAAAACATGAGTAGAGCGATAGTGCGCGCTGATGTAGTTGCGGAGTGACCTGTCCTTGGCGCATAATGAGGACGAACAAGGAGAGAAGAATTGTTCAGGGAAACTGCGAGGATGGGTTATCACCACCACATTTCGATGTGAACCCAGCCTGCAAAGAGTCTTTAGTTAGGTGATTGCAGCGCCTGACTAGCCCCCAGGATTGCTTCCTGGGGGCTTTCCTTTTGTTTTAAGGCCTAAGGGATTTTTGTGGCGACTTAAGTATGTAACTAGTCGTTCCTACTGCGCGTGCGTTTATCTGCGGCCAGATCCCTCTTTTTGTACGTCTAAGCTGGGGTTACATTGGCTATCAATGTCAGCATCAAATTCCGCTGGACTGATCAGCCTTCGAGCTTCGAGTGGCCTTGACATGAAAATGCCATCGAGTTGTTGGCTGAGGTCGCCTTTAGAAACCGGCATTATGTGCAACACACATAATGCCGGTTAAACCTTTAAATGCTATGAAACGAAAAATGGTGGTGCAACCCACCACAGGTCACACCACCGTTCAGAGTCTTTAGCTAGGCTGACAGCAGCGCCTCAATTTTCTCTGCAAGATTAAGGTTCTGGAATCTCTCCCATAGTCCCCAACCCTGGTTTCCAATTGTGGTTATTGCTGCGCCGGACTTGAGAAGCCCGTTCGCGTTGCTTCCGCGCGGTTTCTTCTCTCGACCCTGTTTTCGATGTTTTCCAATATATCTATATTTTCTGAACATTTCTGCTCCTTGCGGGCTGGTCTTCCGAGCGCCTTGCAAAGACGTCGTACCGGCCCTTTACGGCAGGAGTCTTAACTGCAAGCACGCAAGGGTTCTCCGGGTTCCGCCTAGAACAAAGTTCTTTGGCTTCCGTCGAACGGATCTATTCTTGCACAGGTTCTTGAAAAGTAGAGGGCTGGTGTAGAAAATTAGTGGTGAGGGTTGGCTCTTAGAGATGCCGCCGATGCGTGATCGCCAGACTATGGCGAGGCGAGTGCGTGGGTATGTAACGCAAGCAAAGGCTTCAAATGGTGGTTCTGTGGCCCCTGAACTAGTCAAAGCCCATGACGTGCTTGACCGAGAAGTAGATAAAGCATTCGGTGCGCCACGCAAACTCACCACCGAGCGGCAGCGCCAAGAACTCTTATTCGCCAGCTACGGGAAGTTAGCGAGGAACTAGTTCTCCTTGTCTTCATAAAAACCTAAATCACTAGGAGAGTCGTCTTCACGGGTGATTTGAATTACTCCCGCCGAGGGGTGGAGTACCTTGTCGCTGTATGTACCAGACACAAGAACGGTGCCTGACGCGAAGACATGCACAGGCTTGCAGCGCTCGTACGTGACCATCTCCTCATCGCCATTCTTGTCCGTACCGACCCGCTGCGAAACCGTGCAATAGGTGTCGAAAGATCGCACGGGGACATCCTCTGGAGCTTCACCAGTGATATCAGTTGGGCTGTTCATAGGCTCCAATCTTAGTGGCGAGAGTCCACCTTGTGGGGGGAGCGATTCATCAGAACTTAAAAACTCCAAGTGCTGAACATGCCTGAGCAATTGCTAACGAGATACCAGCGAGAGTGTCTTGAAGAACTTTTGGCCGAGCCTGAATAGCGCTCTCGGCGAGGGGAAGATCGAAAGCCTGAACCTATTTTGGGAGTAGTAAAAACGCCTTTCCCACCTATCTACCGCTATGTAGTTGAAGGAAAGAAGGAACAGAGACAAGTAGAAGATCTCCGCGCGCGCTGTTACTCTTAGGTCTAACACCGTTGGTGTTGTCTGGATAAAAAGACCCCGGTTAGCTGCTACTAACCGAGGTCTCGGGCTACTGCCCTCTAGTGAAGGAAAAGACCAAGTCCAGCATTCACTAGTGAGGCGACAAAGTGTAGGACTCCGCCTGCGAGATTCCGATAGGAATCGGCTTTGGCGGGGTCTTTACTTTTGCCACCGTTGTGCCTATGAAGCTTCATTTCGAACCTCCAATGCTGTAGCTGTCCCTCGCCCAAACAGAGCGATAAATAGACCAGCACGAGCGTGCGGGCTATACCACACTCCGAGCAAGGAAGGCCTCTATGAGAGGCACCTGGTGCCGAAGCACCGGTGACGATCATAACAAGTGGCTAGAAGTACGCCCTGAAAAGCGATAACGGGAAAACAGTTCACGCGGTTTGACTCCCGTTCCCGAGGTACGGGTGTTCCGCTGGGTACACCCATCTGTACGCGCTGACCTGCGGCGTTGTGGGTTGTGCCGAGCGTGCTGCCGGAGTCCCTTTCAGTGTCCCTGGGGTAGGAGCGGCCGCATGAAGGTGCGCTCGTACCGCAGGACGCACTCGGACTCGTCTCGAATCCGGTCAGCGGCGATGAAGTCCGAGTGGGTGCCGAACAAGGTGCGGTACTGCTCGTAGGCAGCCAGGCTGGGGAAGCTGAACAGGGATTCCGCACGGTCACTCACACCTTCCGCGGGTAGGTAGTACCCGTGGTGGGTGCCGCCGTGTTCGTCGACATGCCGCATCCAAGCGCGGGCGAACTGTTCAAAGGCTGCGATCTGGTCGGGGTCGATGGTGTAGTGGACGACACAGGTGATCACATCCACAACGCTAGGCCCACAGGCGCTCATTGGGGAGCCTTTGTCTGTGCGCCTCGTGGTGCAGCACACCAATCTGCCTGGTTTACCTGCGGAAATGCGTCAGTTCGCCAAGTTGGCGCCGAGTTCAACGGTGAGAACTCCGACGGCGATGAGGAGGATGCCGAGGGCCATGGTTCGGGTGAGGGGTTCGTGGAAGATGACCCGGGCGAGGATCGCGGTGAGAGCTACGCCGGATGCTGCCCAGATGCCGTAGGCGACGCCAAGGGCCATGCCGTCGGCCAAGGCGAGACTTAAGGCGACGAACGCCACGAGATACCCCGCGATGACGCCGATGAACCATTTCTTCACCCGGCC
Organism: Corynebacterium sp. UMB8791; assembly: GCF_054166365.1. Taxonomy (NCBI): domain Bacteria; kingdom Bacillati; phylum Actinomycetota; class Actinomycetes; order Mycobacteriales; family Corynebacteriaceae; genus Corynebacterium; species Corynebacterium sp. UMB8791. The sequence goes on from NZ_JBSZCG010000120.1 coordinate 19,600, forward strand.
ACCGTCGGAGGCTCGTAGCGACATGGTCGCGACGACTTCGGACAAGATGGCGCCTGCGAGGAAGATCCATCTCATGAGTTGACTCCTGCTTCCTGGGCTGCGGTTTGCTGAGCTTTCTGGGAGCCGAGTTCGACGGTGAGGACACCGCTGATGATCGCAACCATTCCAAGACCCATCACAGCGGTCAGAGGTTCACCGAAAATCGCGGCGGATAGCACGGCGGCGAGCACGACCCCGCTGGCTCCCCAGATGCCATAGGCGACGCCGATCTGCATTCCTTCGCGCAGGCAGAAGGTGAGGAAGACGAAAGTGCCGATGTATCCGGCAGCAACCACGATGTACCAGGATGGGTGATTGAGCGCCGCCTTGAGAGACAGCGTCGCCGCCACTTCGGTAGTGATGGCGCCAGCGAGCAGGAACCACTGCTTCATGGGGTTGTTCCTTCGATCAGGGAGCGAATGCTGGAGACGACGGCTTCGAGATCCGCGCCGTGGAGGGTGGACACACCTGTGGCCTGGGCGCCCCAGAGTCCGTCGGCGGCGAGTCGGGCGGTGGTCAGCCTGGCTCGGGTGGCGGCGTCGAGATCGTCCGGGAGTTCGAGCCAGCGGCCCATCCGCGTAGTCCACGGTTCGGTGAGTTCGGGCCGATACGTCGCTTGGCCCCAGATGATGAACTCGGCGCGCTTGGCGGCCCCGTGGGCGGCGACGTGAACGTAGCTCAGGAGCCGCTCGGTGGCGTTGGCGTTCTCGAGGGGCTTGCCAAGGGTGGCAGTCATGTCGTTCTCGACGTTGGCCGCAGCGTGGTCGACGATCGCGGCGAGCAGTACGTCGCGGTTGCGGAAGTGATATAGCAATCCCGGTTTGGTGAGCCCGGCCTCGTGGGCCACTGCGTCAAGGGTAATGTCGCCACCCTCCGCTGCGTTCATGACGCGGAGGGCAGCTTCCAGGATCTCGGAGCGCTGACTGGTTCGCATATAGCTAACTTTACCATTTGGTAGGTGAAGCCTTCAACTGCGGGCGCTGGTAGGGGCACCTGGGGTACACCCTATCGTTACACGGGGTTATGTCTGCTATTTGACGTAAAATAAGGTTGATTCGGGCATTTTTTTACACCTGTATAGTGGGGCTTAGACTTTAGTTATACAGAAAGTGGTGGTTGTGGTGTTATCGCCGGATGGTTTCCATATTGAAAGTCATATTGACGCAGTGCCCGCGTTGGCGCGGGTGAAAAATCTGCATGATGGGTTGTCGTCGGGGCAGCAGGCGTTGGGCAGGATTGTGCACGCGTTGCTTGCTGACGCTGATGGTCTCGACGGGGTTCAGCTGTATGCCCTCTCGAATGCAATCGAGTCCTATCGTGATGCGGTCATCACCCAGGAGAATGCGGCCTTTAAGCCTTCGAAGAGTGAAGACTA
>NZ_JBSZCG010000121.1:0-20018 GCF_054166365.1 Corynebacterium sp. UMB8791
ATGTCGAAGAAAACAAGACCTCAATCATCACCGGTGGACCGCTCCTCGCGGGGCAGCGGTCGCGGTTTCCTGAGTAATGCACGGCGCGGTGCGAAGTGGGCGTCGAAAAGAAAGCCTGATGCCGACACCGTTCCGCCGGAGGAGCGCACCTGGAAGACGCGTATTCGGACGTACCTCCCTTATATAGGTATCCCGACGCTCGATGTCATCCTTGGCATCGTTGCAGTCTGCGCCGCGACGCTCCTGATTGGTGGATGGAAGACTGCGTACCTGCCCGCCGCAATCGGGCAAACATGGTTTGCCCTTCACGGAGTATCCCTCACGATCGACGGCGTGTACTTGTCTCAGGTGCCGCTGCTTCCAGCCATTGGGATCGCCGCCCTCATGGCGTGGCGAGTACGTGCCGCAACCGCGAAGCAGGTCAGCATCTTGGATCTCGCGGTGATCGCTGGCCTGGTGATTGTGCTGCCGCTGCTTGCAAGCGCGATGGCGCTGTTCATGGTGGCTGACGCCTCCGCAGTCTTCGCGATAGAACCACCACCCGCATGGCAAGCGCTAGTGCTACCGCCTTGCATCCATCTCATCGGCTTCCTCTTTGGTATTCGGCATGTGCTTTGGCAGGCCCTCGCCACCACGGTCCGTGTGCCGGTGGTGGCCGTCGATACGGCCCGCGCTGCGAGCCTGCTTCTCCTCTTTCTATGCGCGGGGAGCGGACTTGTGCTGCTCCTCGTGCTCGCCGCGCGCTACCAGAGCATTGGCGAAGCCTACGCGGCATACCCCAACTCCGGGTGGGGGAGCGCCATCATGCTGCTCCTCCTGAGCATCTTGTACCTTCCGAATGCTGTCGTGGGCACGCTCGCAGTGCTTCTCGGCGGTTCCTTCCACGTCGGCAGTGGGGAAGTGTCGCTTTTCGACGTCCTCTCCGTCCCCTTACCCCCGTTCCCACTCTTCGCGACAATCCCTGCGACAGTCGCGCCGTGGGCAGCCGTCCTCCTCGTCGTGCCCGTGACCATCCTGTGCGCGTTCTTCGTGCGGCGGACGTCAACGATGGTAGAAGTCGCCGCCATTGGCTCGTGGAGTGCAGCGATGTTCGCCGTCTGCCTCCTACTCGCGCGTGGGCACGCGGGGGCGTACGGCGTCGTTGGCGCTGACCTAGCTTCCGCAGTGCTTTTCCTCTTTATATGGACCGTCGGCGTGGGCGGATTGGTGTGGCTTGTGCGGTTTGTGCGAACTTTCTTGAACCGCTCACACGCGGAAGAAGAATGACTACACTGATGAACCGTGAGTGCTGATAAAGCTTTATCTGTGGCCGTCCTTGTTTCTGGTACTGGAACGCTCTTGCGGGCGATTATGGACTACCAGGACGCCCACCCTTGTGCATACCGTGTTGACCTAGTTGTTGCGGACCAAGTGTGTCCGGCAATCGAGAGGGCGAAGAACGCAGGCATCCCGACTGCAATCGTAGAAATGGAAAAGGACCGCGACGCGTGGAATGCCCACCTTGCGGAAACCGTCTCTAGTTGCAGCCCGGACCTTGTTGTTTCCGCAGGGTTTATGCGCATTTTGGGGCGCCCATTCTTGGATGTCTACGAAGGTAAAACAATTAACACTCACCCTTCGCTCTTGCCTGCTTTCCCAGGAGCGCACGCGGTGCGCGACGCCCTCGCTTACGGCGTCAAGGTCACTGGCTGCACCGTCCACTTTGTTGACGACGGGATGGACACAGGCCGCATCATTGCGCAGCGCCCCGTGCTGGTGCAGCCAGGGGATACGGAGTCCTCGCTGCACGAACGGATTAAGCAAGAAGAGCGCCGTCAGGTTACTGAGCTACTAGCTACTGCTTCGATACATGAAGGAAAGGTCACTTTCGAATGAACAACGAACGCACACCTATTCGTCGAGCGCTCGTGAGCGTGTACGACAAGACCGATCTTGAGCCGCTTGCCAAGGCGCTCCACTCGGCCGGTGTGGAAATTGTCTCTACTGGTTCGACTGCTAAAAAGATCGCCGCAAGCGGTGTGCCCGTCACCGAAGTATCGGAAGTCACCGGATTTCCAGAGGTACTTGAAGGCCGCGTGAAGACGCTGCATCCACACGTGCACGCAGGCATCCTGGCAGACCTCCGCAAGGACAGCCACAAGCAACAGCTCGAGGAACTCGGAGTTGCACCGTTCGAGCTCGTTGTGGTCAACCTGTACCCATTCGAGGAAACGGTTGCGTCCGGCGCGGAGTTCGATGAATGCGTCGAGCAGATCGACATCGGCGGTCCTTCCATGGTCCGCGCAGCAGCGAAGAACCACCCATCAGTGGCGATCCTGACCTCCCCGGACCAGTACCAGCTGGCGCAAGAAGCAGTCGAGCAGGGTGGATTCACCCTCGAGCAGCGCCGCGAACTGGCGGCTGCAGCGTTCGCGCACACCGCAGAGTACGACGCCGCCGTTGCAGACTGGTTTGCGGAGCAGCTCGACGACGACGAGGACGGTGCGCTGCGCTACGGTGAGAACCCGCACCAAGCGGCAAGCGTCATCAACGAGGGCTGGGGCCTTGCCGACGCCACTCAGTACGGCGGCAAGGAAATGAGCTACAACAACTACCAGGATGCCGACGCCGCGTGGCGCGCAGCCTGGGACCACGAAGAACCGTGCGTCGCAATCATCAAGCACGCCAATCCGTGCGGCGTCGCAATATCTGAGGTATCCATCGCTGACGCGCACCGAAAGGCGCACGCCTGCGATCCTGTATCGGCGTACGGCGGCGTCATTGCAACGAACCGCGAGGTCACGCTCGAGCTTGCCGAGCAGGTCAAGCCAATCTTTACCGAGGTCATCATCGCGCCTTCCTACGCGCCGGATGCGCTCGAGCTGCTGCAGACCAAGAAGAACCTTCGCATCCTCGAAGTGGAGCCAGGCCAAGACACCGAAGAGATCAAGCAGATTTCCGGCGGCTTCCTTCTCCAGGAGCGCGACGCGTTCCAGGCCGAGGGCGATAACCCAGAAAACTGGAAGCTAGTGGCAGGCGAAGCCGTCGACGACGCAACCATGTCGGACCTCGTGTTCGCGTGGCGTGCAGTACGCTGCGTGAAGTCGAACGCAATCCTCGTTGCGCACGACGGCGCTACCGTCGGCATCGGCATGGGGCAGGTCAACCGCGTCGATTCGGCGAAGCTGGCCGTCGACCGCGCTAACTCGCTCGACGAGGGCCGCAACCGTACCAACGGTGCCGTCGCCGCCTCCGACGCGTTCTTCCCATTCGCAGATGGATTCCAGATCCTCGCGGACGCCGGAGTGCGTGCCGTCGTGCAGCCTGGTGGTTCCATCCGCGACGAGGAAGTCATTAAGGCCGCAGAAGACGCTGGCGTCGCAATGTACGTGACCGGTACGCGCCACTTTGCGCACTAGTATCGCCTAACCCGAGACATACTGAAGGCCCCCACGGTCGTGGGGGCCTTTTGTCGTGCCGTGCGTCAGCTTCAACAGGGCATGAAAAAACTCCCGCGCCTGGAGACCAGGGGCGGGAGTTCGTCGAAAGACTCTACGCTGTTATCGTCAACCGAACTTTAGCGGCTGGTGAACGGCAGAAGAGCCATCTCGCGTGCGTTCTTCACCGCAGTAGCAACTTCACGCTGCTGCTGTGGGGAAAGACCGGTAACACGGCGGGAACGGATCTTGTGACGATCAGAGATGAACAGACGAAGGGTGTCGAGGTCCTTGTAGTCGACCTTCTCGATGCCCTTGGCCTTCAACGGGTTCTTCTTCGGGCGGCGGGACTGCTCCATGCGCGCCTTGCGATGGTTATTATTGCGCTTCATTGGTCATCCTCCTTACCACGAAGACTTACGGACGCCAGGCAGCTCACCGCGGTGAGCCATCTCGCGCATACGGACACGGGAAATACCGAACTTACGGAGGTAACCACGTGGGCGACCATCGCGGGAGTCGCGGTTGCGCACGCGAACAGGGGAGGCGTCGCGAGGCTGGCGGTTCAGCTCAAACTGAGCGTCCAGACGGTCCTCGTCAGAGGTCTCCGGGTTGCGGATGATTGCCTTCAGCTCGTTACGACGCTCAGCGTAGCGAGCGACGATCTCCTTGCGCTTTTCGTTCTTGGCGATCTTGGACTTTTTAGCCATGACTTATCGCTCCTCGCGGAATTCGACGTGCTTGCGAACAACCGGATCGTACTTCTTTAGGGAGATGCGATCTGGGTTGTTGCGCTTGTTCTTACGGGTTACATAGGTGAAACCTGTGCCCGCAGTGCTCTTCAGCTTGATGATCGGGCGAATATCGTTGCGTGCCATTAGATCTTCTCACCTCGTGCACGGATCTTAGCGACGACGGACTCAATTCCGTCGCGGTCGATGACCTTCAGACCCTTCGTGGAAACGGTCAGAGTGATGGTACGGCCCTCGGAGGGCAGGTAGAACCGGCGCTTCTGTACGTTGGGGTTCCAACGACGCGAGTGGCGGCGGTGCGAGTGGGAGACGGTCTTGCCGAACTGTGGCTTCCGTCCCGTGACCTGGCAATGTGCCGACATGGGTTGACTTCTTTCTCTTCTGCCGCCCACGCACTGATCACTGAAAAGTTAGATACGGAAATGCGGAGTGAGGGTCCGCGACAAAGTATCTGAGTAATCGGTTGACGTAGGCGTATACGTGTACTTCGACAACAGCGAGAGTCAACAATACACGTCCAGCAAGGAAATGCATAATTCTATTTCGCACACCTACCGGTTGTTTGTCGGTGGCGTTGGTGGAACTTGATTATGTAAAACCGGATTCACCCTGTAATATGTGCAAAGTTGTCCAGTGAACAGCTGGGCGGACATGAATCATTCGCACCCAACTCAGGCACGATCCCCAAGTGGGGAACCGACCTGAAGTATCAATCCTGAGGGAGACGAACTCACATATGAAAAAGGATATCCATCCGGATTACCACCCGGTAATCTTCCAGGACGCGAACACGGGCCACAAGTTCCTGACGCGCTCCACCAAGACCTCCGACCGCACCGATACCTGGGAAGACGGCAACGAGTACCCGCTCATCGTCGTTGATGTGACCGCTGAGTCCCACCCGTTCTGGACCGGCGCACAGCGTCTCATGGACACCGCTGGCCGCGTTGAGAAGTTCAACCAGCGCTTCGGCGGTATGGCTCGCCGCAAGAAGAAGACCGCAAAATAGGGCGTAAGGAGAAACAACAATGGCAACCCCTAAGTTTAAGAAGTCCCGCGCGAACACCCGTATGCGTCGTTCGCAGTGGAAGGCTGACAATGCGCCGCTGATCACCGCGAAGGTTGACGGCCAGGAAGTACGTATCCCACGTCGCCTGCTCAAGGCTGCACAGGCTGGCTTGATTGACGTCGAGCAGTTCTAAAAGCGCCTTACTATAAGCGTTCGCCGGGCCCAACGGGCCCGGCTTTTTCATCTTTCTGACAGTCCGGTGTTAAAAGTCTCTCAGATAGGCAATAATGGGCGTATGAAGATTCTTGTTGCCGATGATGAGCAAGCCGTTCGTGAATCCCTGCGGCGTTCCCTTCGCTTCAACGGGTATGATGTACTGCTTGCTTCCGACGGCGAAGAGGCGCTCGACGTCATCCGTGACGAACAGCCCGATCTGACGATTCTGGACGTGATGATGCCGAAGATCGATGGGCTCGACGTGTGCCGCACATTGCGCTCCTCGGGATACGATCGTCCTGTGCTGATGCTTACAGCGCGAGATGGAGTCGCGGACCGTGTGGCGGGCTTGGATGCCGGCGCTGATGACTACCTGCCGAAGCCTTTCGCGCTTGAGGAGCTGTTGGCACGCGTACGCTCGCTGCTGCGCCGCGCTCAGGCAGACGCCATCCAGTCGCAGTCTGCTCCGAAAACAAAGTACGAGTTTGAGGACTTGTCTGTAGAGACCGATACCCGCGACGTCTTCCGCGGCGACCGCGCTATTTCCTTGACCCGTACCGAGTTCGCGCTCCTTCTCGTTTTGATTGAGAACCCACGCAAGGTGCTGTCGCGCCAGCAGATTCTTGAAGAGGTGTGGGGATACGACTTCCCGACGTCCGGCAACGCCTTGGAGGTCTACATCGGGTACCTCCGTAAGAAAACTGAGGCGGGCGGGGAGCCTCGCCTGATCCATACGGTCCGTGGGGTTGGCTACGTGCTTCGGGAGACTGCACTGTGATTTTGCGCCAGTCGGCGGATCACTTTGAGCGCACTACGGGCATGTCCCTTGAGGGGGTGGATCGCCAAGTGTCGGCAGCCGAGCAGGATCTGGAACCCCCGCGTCCGAACCTGCCGACGATCCTGTTCGATACCTATATTCGTGGTGCGTACCTCGGGTCGGAGATGACGCTTCGCCAGCAGCTTGCGGTGCTGACAGGCGTGCTCGTGGCCCTTACGATTTTGGTCACGGCATCGGTGAGCTACTGGGCGTCGTCGACGTCGATTATCGGCATGATGGACAACGATCTGCGCACGCAGGGCGCGATGCTCGCGTACGACTCGCAGGAAATGTCCAGCGATGAGGAGCTGGCGGCTGAGGTCGAGACTTTTCGACGCCGCAACCCTCACATCCTCGCCACGGCTTCACGCGCGGAGTCGAACCGGTTCGTGGGAGATGAAATTCCCGTGGGTGGGGACTTTGCTCGAATGAACTACGGAGCGGACGTCTCCGCACGCACCCTGCACGGTAACCGTGTGCTGGTTACAAGGCTGGATGATGGAACAGTCGTGGCCCTGTCGAAGGCGGTCGACCCGACGCGTCAGCTGCAGCGCAGTATTGCCGCGGCGCTGTTGGTGCTGCTCAGCTTGGGCTGGATAGTGTCGACGCTGGTGGCGTTCCTGGTTTCGAGTTCCGGTATGCGCCCGCTGCGTAAATTGCACCTTGCACTGAAGGAAGTGACCAGGACGAAGGAGCTGAAGCCGCTTCCGGTGCAGGGCCATGATGAGATGGCGCGTATTACGAACGCGTTTAATGACATGATGGCTTCGCTGCAGGATTCGCGCACCAGGCAGGCACAGCTTGTTGCCGACGCCGGCCACGAGCTGAAAACGCCGCTGACCTCCATGCGTACCAATATTGAGCTGCTCATGATGATGTACTCCGCTGATCGGCAGGATCAGATTAGTGCGGAGGACCGCGCCGATCTTGAGCGGGATGTGCTGGCGCAGATGACAGAAATGTCGACGCTGATCGGAGACCTGGTGGATCTCGCGCGGGAGGATTCCTCGAACGTTGAGTTTGAGGAGATCCGCCTGGATGTGATCCTGGAGGAGGCTGTGCGGCGTGTTGAGCGTCGCCGACCTGACGTTACGTTCCAGTTCAACGCTGACCCGTGGCTGATTATGGGTGATCGGTTCGCGATGGGCCGCGCTCCGCTGAACCTGATCGACAACGCGGCCAAGTGGTCGCCGGAAGGCGGAACGGTAAGGATTTCGTTGAAGGCAGCGAAGAAGTACGCAGTGTTGGTTGTCGACGATTCCGGCCCGGGCATTGCTCCGGAGGAACGTGAGCGGGTTTTTGAGCGCTTCTACCGTTCGGCGGAGTCGCGTTCGATGCCTGGTTCGGGCTTGGGGCTTGCGATCGTCAAGCAGGTGATGGACCGGCATGGTGCCCGGATCTTCGTGGAGGAGTCGGATGACCACGGGGCGCGCTTCCGTGTGGTCTTCCCGGGGAAGGCTCCGGATGCTGATGAGGATTTTTATCTGGAAGAAGAAGGCATCGAAATTCCGCGATTGCCGAACAAATCCCAGCTCAGCTAACACAGTGAACATTCAGGAAACATTGCGAGAGAACGAGTTTACTTTTTAGTGCTACCACAGTGGCGTCGTGCATACTACTGCACATGACGAACCCGTATTCACCACAATCAAATACGCCACAACAAAACCCGTACGAGGCCTCCTATCCACAGGAGGCCTCCCCGGAAACCGCATTCGTGCAGTCTGCACCGCAGCAAAAGCAGCGGCGTGGGCTGGGGGCGGCTACAGTGGCGTGCTCCGTAGTGCTTTCGCTGTTGGCCGGCGCCGGCGCCGGGTACGCAGTCGTCGCTGCGAACGATAACGGCGAACAGCAGCACTACAACGCACTTGAGAACCCGAGCCTCGCATCGCCAGAGACTGCGCCTGATGGCTCCGTTGAGCAGGTTGCGGCCGCAGTGCTGCCTTCGGTTGTATCCATCACTGTGGCGACGCCGAATGGTATCGCGGAAGGGTCGGGGTCGATTATTTCCTCCGACGGCTACATTTTGACGAACCACCACGTGATCGGCGCTGCGGCGACCGAACGGTCCGAGATTCAGGTGGTGTTCAACGACGGCTCGAAGCACTCGGCTACGTTTGTAGCGTCGGACGTCAACACTGATATTGGCGTGCTGAAGGTTGATGGCGTCGAAAATCTCCCTGTGCTTGACTTCGGCAACTCGGACGAGCTGAAGGTTGGCCAGCAGGTTGTCGCAGTTGGTTCTCCACTTGGGCTCTCGGCGACTGTAACCAGTGGCATCATCTCGGCGAAGAACCGCCCGGTGCGTGCGGCCCAGGGCGGTGGGGAGAGCTCGTTGATGGACGGGCTGCAGACAGACGCTGCGATTAACCCCGGTAACTCGGGTGGCCCGCTCGTGGATATGCAGGGGCACCTGATCGGGATGAACTCGGCTATTGCTTCGCTCTCGGCGGGCGGCTTTGGTGGCGAGCAGTCGTCGGGCTCGATTGGTCTCGGGTTCGCGATTCCGTCGAATTTTGCCAAGCGTGTCGCGCAGCAGCTCATTGAAACCGGCAAGGCGTCGCAGCCGATGTTGGGCGTCCGCGTTTCGATTCGCGGCACTCGTATCGACGGCGCCGTGGTCGCCGGAGTTGAGCCTGGTAGTCCAGCAGAAAAGGCCGGTATCCGAGAAGGTGATGTGATTACCAAGCTGGACGGTCGGCTGATTGATTCAGCGGATGCGTTGATTGCGGCGACGCGGTCGAAGGACTTCGGGCAGGTCGTTCAGCTTGAAGTCTTGCGGGAGGGAGAAGAAGCTCCTCATTCCGTAGATGTAACCCTGAGCAACGGGTAAGTTTTGAAGCAAACAATGAAAATGAAACTGTGCGATTTCGCAACGACACGACAGGAGACCTGGCATGCCAACGACAGAAGTATTGCTTGACACGGTTGGGGAGCCCGACGAAGCATCGCTGAAGGCCGCAGAGCTCGCCGAGCAGACTCCGACGCCTCCTGCGGCCATCGCAGTGCTGGTTGGGGACCGCCGATACAGCTCAGAAGGGGATACCACGGGTGACATGCTCGTCGAGTTGCTCAGCGAGTTCGGGTTTACCGTTGACGCGGTGGTGCACGTCAATTCGAGCGAGGCGGAGATCCGCAAAGCGATCGAAACCGGTGTCGTTGGTGGGGTTGACCTGGTGCTGACCGTCGGTGGCACTGGCGTCGGGCCACGTGATACGGCGCCAGAGGCGACGAAGGCCGTGATCGACAAGAACGTGCCCGGTGTAGCGCAGGCGGTTCGTTCGTCGGGCCAGGCGTGTGGAGCGGTGGATGCCTGCACGTCGCGCGGTGTGTGTGGCGTCTCTGGTTCGACCGTCGTGGTAAACCTCGCCGCAAGCCGCCAAGCGATACGCGACGGCGTATCGACGATCGCACCACTAGTCCAGCACCTGATCGGCGAGCTGAATACCTACTCCGTACAGGCGTAATCAGGAACGATGGCGAGCATGAAAAAGCCGCGCCACCAGCGGAGGCGCGTGGAGCGACGGTCGGAAGCAGAGTACGACCGTAGTCCTGAACGCACGCAACTATTTGGTGACGCGGCTTCTGGGCGGACGGGCTATGATGCCGGGCGCAGCGTCGATATCGACGGCGACGGCGAGCCAGAACTCACAGGCAAAGCCTTTTATGAGTACGAGCGACCACCCCATTACGGAGAATAGCAGTACTACTGCTGCGCGGGCTTCTCGGAGAGCAGGTCGCGGATTTCGGTGAGCAGCTCGGTCTCGGTCGGAGCCGGGGCGTCTGGCTGGATGCCGCGCTTATGCTTCTGCATCTCGTCGAGCTTGTTCATCGGAGCGACGATCACGAAGTAGACGACTGCCGCGATCAGCAGGAAGTTAATCGCTGCAGTGATCAGCGCGCCGAAGTCGAGGAAAGTTGCGTCGTTGCCGGAAATGATGTGGAAGCCAAGGCCGGAGTAATCAGCGCCACCGACGGAAGCGATCAGCGGGTTGATGATGTTGTCGGAGAAAGCGGTAACAACTGCGGTGAACGCAGCACCAATAACAACACCGACTGCGAGGTCAATAACGTTGCCGCGCAGAATAAAGTTCTTAAAGCCCTCAAGCATTAGGGTCTCCTTTGTAAGGTTTGGATTTGGACCTAAAAACTATAGGCAACAAACTATCGTGTGGTCAATACAACTGTTAACGGGTCCGTCAGTGATGCGGCCGCAACGTTGGCTGCATCGACACTGCGCAGCAGTACCAGGATTGACCCCTCCTCGTTCGTCGTGACCACCCTTCCGCCACGCGCAATAACTCGCGGGCCTGGCGCGACCACGTCTACGCCGGCGCCGTGATGCAGCATCGGGATGAGTTCCGGTTCCGCGAGCGTGACCGGAACCATGGTGAAGTCGTGCGGGTCGTCATCGCTTTCGATCAGCGAAGCTTTAAGGTCCGGTCCGACAAGACGGGTGTTGGTAACTACTTCGTTCGCGGATGCACCAGCCGCGAGGACCTGTCCGACGGCGAGGTCTGTACTGCCCAAGGCGTTCGCGGGAACAACAGAGGGCGGCAGCCTGCGAAGCTCCACGTCCGCCGTGGTGAGCACTGTGCCGGCCTCAACGTCGCGGGCGAAGACAACAGCGGGTGGGTCGGCGGAGCGGGCGTCGAAAAGTATGCTTGCGCCTGAGCCCGTCGACGGTGAGCAGGAAGTCAGAAGTACCGTCCATGCCGAGGCGCACGAGTTCGAAGGCGTCCAGCTCCACGCCGACGTTGGTTTGGAACAGTGTGGTGGCGTCGGCGTCGGCGAGGTCGTCGAGCGTCACTGAGACCACCACGGAGGCTGCGCCACCGTGAGTGGCCTGCTCGCCGTGCTCGTATTGGCGCATGATGGCCATGAATTGGTCGTAGCGGCGCTGGCCACGGGTGCGGGGGTCGCGGTCCTGCTGGTGTTCGGGCGGGATGTTGGAGTTTGGCGCAAGCCCCTTGTCGGTCAGCGCCTTGTAGAGCGCGTAATCGCCTGCTGTCATGTTCAGGCGCACGTAATAGGTGCCATCGGAGTTTTCCCTGCCCAGGGTGGCCTCGCGCTTCTCAAAGCCCGCGTTGGGGTTCTTCTTCGCGTGTGGTTTGTTTGCCTTGTCCACCAGGCGCTTGACCGTGAGGCGCAGGTCCTGCTCGTCTCGGGTCTTCGCTTCCTCCATGGCGTGGGCGTAAATGCTCATGTGCTCGCCCTCGGCGGCCTTGAGCAGCCTGTCGGTTTCACGTCGGATGATGTCTTGCTTGGCCGCCGGAACCGCGTCGGCGTGGCGGCGGGCATGCTCTTGGTCTTTGCGACGGCGCTCCGCCTCCTCCACGTCGAACAGATCGCCACGGTCCGGCTCCGTCACGGGAGCGAACATCGCCTTGGCGCGCGCGAGCCGGTTATATGCCTCACCTTTGGAGATGCCTAGCTTCTCCATGAGGTAGGCGTCGGGATAGTTGGCGCCGACGAATTTTCCGGCATCGGTGATAGCGCAGACTTGCGCGAAGGCGGCGTCGATGTAGGCCTTCTTGTCCATCGCGTGTTCGAGGCGTGCGATATCTTCGGCGATGGCGGAAAGGGGGAGGGAAGTGGGGTCGTCGACAAGCGTGCGCAGCTGATCCAGGCCGTTAATGACCTGGTCAACGAGCTTGGTCACGTCGTTCATGTCCCCTCCTTCAAGTAGCTAAGGGCGACTATACAGACGTGTCAGACATGAAAAAATGAGAGTCGAACAAAGATTCTAAAGCAGTTGCTTGACCAGGTGTGCTGCCGCGGCCAAGCCGATGCGTGGGTTCGCCACGCGCACGTCTTTCACGGCGCGAACAAACTCGGTTTCGGGGTCGGTGCCGGTCTCTGCCAGCACACCCCGCGCCCACTCGGTGGCGGCATCCATGTCGGGGAAGAACCCGACGAGCGACTCCTCCGGCGTGGGACCGTAGTTGAAAAGGTTTTGTAAGAAGCGGAACATGGATACCACTATGCCTGAAGGGGATTCCGTCTATCAGCTGTCGAAGCGCCTGCAGTGGATGCAACACCGTGAAGTCACTGCCACGAGTGTTCGCGTGCCGCGCTTCGCCACCGTCGATTTCACCGGCATGACCTGCGAGCGCGTCTGGCCCTACGGCAAGCACCTCTTCATGGAGTTTTCCCGCGAAGGCCACGAATCACAAGTGCTACACACGCACCTAAAAATGGAAGGCACATGGGCGATCCACCGTGCGGGCACCCGATGGCGCAAGCCCGGCCACACCGCCCGGGTGGTGCTGCGCTTCGCGGACGCACCGAAGTCCGATATCGAGCTCGTCGGACACTCGCTGGGCCTCGTCGACGTCTTCCCCGCGCGCGAGTACCAGCAGCGGATGGGCTACCTCGGCCCGGACATGCTGGCGCCCAACTTCGATCAGGAGGAGGTCGTACGCAGGATCAGCGAGCACCCGCACCTTGAGATGGGGCGCGCGCTGCTCAATCAGCGTTTCGTCGCGGGCATCGGCAATGAGTACCGCGCAGAAATTCACTTCATCGCTGGTACGCACCCGTCGCGCACGGTGGGTGAAGTGGACGTCGAAAAGCATGTGGCGATCGCGCGGCGCCTCATGTGGGCAAACAAAGACTCCCCGGTGCGAGTGACCACAGGGATCAAACGCGCCGGGGAGACCAGCTACGTATTTGGAAGGAACAACAAGCCGTGTCGGCGGTGCGGCACGCTCATCGAGAAGGGGTTTCTCGGGGGAGCGGGAGACTTAGAGCGAGTTATTTGGTGGTGCCCTCAGTGCCAGCCGCCTTCTCCTTTTTGGAGCGGCGGATGAAGTATGCCAGGAAGCCGAGCATGATCAGGATCAGCAGGACGTAGACGATCTTCGAGTATGTATCTACGTAATGGGAGACGGTCTCCCATTTTTCGCCGAGGTACATGCCGAGCGTGATCAGGATTGCGTTCCAGATCGCGGAGCCGAGCCCGGTCCACAGAGCGAACATCGCGAGGTTCATGCGATCCAGGCCTGCCGGAATCGAGATGAGGGAGCGCACCCCCGGAATCAGGCGGCCGAAGAAGACCGAGGATCGGCCGTGCTTATCAAACCACTCGAGGGACTTATCGACGTCCGACGCCTTCACCAACCACATCCAGTCAGCGATTGCGCGCAGGCGCTCGGCGCCCAGCCAGGCACCGAGTCCGTAGAGGAAGAATGCGCCCGCGACGGAACCCATCACCGACCAGATGAACACCGCCGGGTAGCTCAGCGAGCCCTGCGCGACCGTGAAGCCGGCCAGCGGCAGCACTACCTCGGAGGGGATCGGCGGGAAGACGTTCTCCAGGAAAATCGCTATCCCGACGCCGGGGGCACCGAGAAGCTCCATCAGGTTGACGATCCAGTCGATGATGGCTTGCACGTTCACTCCTTAGTTGTAGGTAAAACAACTGCCTATCTTGCCCTACTAAGGAGTGATGCACCAAGCGCTAGCGACGGTTTTCGCGGTACCAGCCAATCAGTGCGTCGGTGGAGGCATCGCCGGTTGCTGGGGTTTCCTCGCCCGCGACGGCCTTGGCCAGGTCGTTTGCCTGCTGCTTGCCGAGCTCAACGCCCCACTGGTCAAACGAGTTGATGTCCCAAATCACACCTTCGGTGAACACGATGTGCTCGTAGAGCGCGATGAGTGCGCCGAGCGTGAACGGGGTCAGCTCCTCGGCCAGGATGGTCGTGGTCGGACGGTTGCCTGGCATGACCTTGTGCGGGGCCAGCGTGGCGTCGACACCCTCGGCCTCGATGGCGGCCTGGTTCTTGCCGAACGCGAGCACCTTCGTCTGTGCGAAGAAGTTGCCCATCAGCAGGTCGTGTATGGAGCCTTCGCCGGTCATGGTCGGGAAGTCTTCCTTCGGGGTGGCGAAGCCGATGAAGTCCGCCGGCACGAGCGAGGTGCCCTGGTGCAGCAGCTGGAAGAATGCGTGCTGGCCGTTCGTGCCTGGCTCGCCCCAGAAAATCTCGCCGGTGTTGTAGGTCACCGCGGTGCCGTCGTGGCGCACGGACTTGCCGTTGGACTCCATGGTCAGCTGCTGCAGGTAGGCAGGGAAGCGGGAAAGGTCCTCGGAGTAGGGCAGGACGGCGTGCGTCTCGGCGTTGTAGAAGTTGCGGTACCAGACGTTGAGCAGGCCCATCAGCACCGGCACGTTCTGGGAGAACTCGGTGGTGCGGAAGTGCTCATCCATGGCGTGGAAGCCCTCGAGCATGCGCATGAAGTCCATCGGTCCGATGACGGCCATCAGGCTCAGGCCAATCGCGGAGTCCATGGAGTAGCGGCCGCCGACCCAGTTCCAGAACGGGAACATGTTCGCGGTATCGATGCCGAACTCGGCGACCTTTTCCGCGTTCGTAGACACTGCGACGAAGTGCTTCGCCACAGCGGAGGCGTCGCCGTCGAACTGCTCGATGAGCCAGCGCTTCGCCACGTGAGCGTTGGTCAGGGTCTCCTGGGTGGTGAACGTCTTCGATGCGATGACGAACAGCGTCTCTTCCGGGTTGCAACGGTCGAGGACTGCGGCGATGTCCGCTGGGTCGACGTTGGAGACGAACTCTGCGGTAATGCCCGCGGTTGCGTAGGCGCGCAGTGCCTTGGTTGCCATCGCAGGTCCCAGGTCCGAACCACCAATACCAATGTTGACGATCTTCTTAATGGTGTGTCCGGTGTGGCCCAGCCATTCGCCGGAGCGAAGCGCCGATGCGAAGTCACGCATCCGGCCCAGCACCTCATGCACGTCCGCCGCTACGTCTTGGCCGTCGACCTCAAGGTTGGCCTCTACCGGAAGGCGCAGCGCCGTGTGCAGCACCGCGCGGTCCTCGGTGTCGTTGATGTGCTCGCCCGCGAACATCGCGTCGATCTTGGTGCGAAGCTGTGCGGTTTCTGCGAGGGAGACGAGCGCATCGACGACGTCGGCGTCGATAAGCTGCTTGGAAAGGTCAACGTGCAGCCCTGCTGCGTCGAAGGTGAGCTTCTTCGCGCGGTCTGCGTCGCGGTCGAAGAGCTCGCGCAGGGTCGTATCAGCCTTGGAGGCGTGGAGCTTCTCCAAGTTAGACCAGGCTGGCGTGGCGGTGATATCGGACATAGTTCCTCCTTGAAACGGATGGTTGTCTGCCTTGATATGGTACTACGAAAGTTGGGGAGTGCGTTGTTGGGGCTAGCCCAGCTTTCCGCGTCCCAGGCGCAGCAAGATATTTGCCAGCGCCGGGCCTTCCTCCCCAAGCTCATCGCGGAATTGGTTAATGATCGCGACCTCGCGGGTGTGCACAAGCTTTGTGCCGCCTGACCCCATCCGCGTCTTGCCGATCGCCTTCGACACCTTGGTGCGACGCTTAATCGCGTCCAAAATCACACGGTCGAGGCGGTCAATCTCTTTGCGGTACTGCTGGATCTCCGCATCGGAGAGCGGATCGTCCGTCCCGGACGGCATGCGGATTTCGAAGTCACTCATGGTTGCTCATTATGCCACTGCTCCAGCGGTTGTGTCCGGGGTGTGAGTTAGGGTGTGTGACATGAATGATCTGACGCTAGGACTCAACCCCCAACAGGAAGCCGCCGTGCGCCACAGCGGCTCGCCTCTTCTGATTGTCGCGGGCGCTGGGTCCGGCAAAACCGCAGTGCTGACCAGGCGCATCGCATTCCTACTGCAGGAGCGAGGCGTCGCGCCCTGGCAGGTCCTGGCGATTACATTTACCAACAAGGCTGCCGCGGAGATGAAGGAGCGCGTCGCTGCGCTTATCGGGCCGCAGACCGAGCGGATGTGGGTGGCAACCTTTCACTCGATTTGTGTGCGGATCCTCCGCCAGCAGGCCCAGCTCGTTCCTGGGCTGAACACGAACTTCAGTATCTATGACGCCGACGATTCCCGCCGGCTGCTCTCGATGATTGCCAAAGAGAACAATCTCGACCTGAAGAAGTTTTCACCCCGGGTGCTCGCGAATGCGATCTCGAACCTCAAGAACGAGCTCATCGACGAACAGCAGGCGGCCGACGACGCGCAGCGCACCCACAACCCATTCGATTCCACTGTGGCCAAGGTGTTTGTTGAGTATCAGCGCCGCCTGCGCGCCGCGAACGCTGTCGACTTCGACGACCTCATCGGGGAGGTCGTGCGGATTTTTAAGGAGCACCCGCAGGTTGCGGATTATTATCGACGCCGCTTCCGCCACGTACTCGTGGACGAGTACCAGGACACGAACCATGCGCAGTACGAACTCATCCACACCCTGGTGGGCAAGGGGCCTGAGGCTTCTGAGCTTGCCGTAGTTGGCGACTCCGACCAGTCGATTTACGCGTTCCGTGGCGCGACGATCCGCAACATCGAGGAGTTTGAGCGCGACTACCCCGACGCAACCACCATCGTGCTGGAGCAGAACTACCGCTCGACGCAAACCATCTTGGACGCTGCCAACGCGGTGATTTCCCAGAACACCGGTCGGCGCCCGAAGAAGCTGTGGACGGACCACGGCACCGGCGACCAGATCGTCGGCTACGTCGCGGACAACGAGCACGACGAGGCTCGGTTTATCGCTGGCGAGATCGACCGGCTCACAGACAGTGGAGTGCCCTACTCCGACATCGCGATCATGTACCGCACCAACAATGCATCGCGTGCGTTGGAAGACATCTTCATTCGCACCGGGATCCCGTACAAGGTGGTAGGCGGCACGCGCTTCTATGAGCGCAAAGAGGTTCGCGATATCGTGGCCTACCTCAAGGCGCTAGAAAACCCGGACGATACGGTCAGCCTGCGCAGGATTATTAACGAGCCAAAGCGTGCCATCGGGGATAAGGCGCAGTCCACGGTGGCGCTGTACGCGCAGACCTACTCGGTGAGCTTCGGCCAAGCGTTGCGGGTGGCGGCCGACGGAGGCATTGACGCACTGGGTACGCGCGCGAAGAACGCCATCAATGGTTTTGTCACCATGATGGATGAATTGCGCGAGGAAATGGCAGCGGACCAGCGAGAAGAGGCTGGCAACACTGACCTCGGGGAGCTGGTCTCCACGATTCTGGACGTCACCGGGTACAAAGCGCAGTTGGAGCAGTCGAACGACCCACAGGACGCGACGCGCTTGGACAACCTAAACGAGTTGGTGTCCGTCGCGCGCGAGTATTCCTCGGAGTCTGCACTGCAGCTGGCGTACCTAAGCGACGAGGAAATTTCGGAGATCTTCGACGAGGGTGAACCGCTGCCAGGAACCCTACAAGCCTTCCTGGAGAAGGTGGCGCTCGTCGCTGACGCCGATCAGCTTCCTGAGAACGATCAGGGCGTAGTCACGTTGATGACGCTGCACACCGCAAAGGGTCTTGAGTTCCCCGTCGTGTTTGTGACTGGGTGGGAAGACGGGCAGTTCCCGCACCTGCGCGCCTTGGGGGATCCGGCGGAGCTCGCCGAAGAGCGTCGCCTGGCGTATGTCGGCATCACCCGTGCGCGCAAGCGCCTTTACCTGACGCGCGCGATGGTGCGGTCCTCATGGGGGAGCCCGGTGACAAACCCGGCGAGCCGATTCCTTGGGGAGATTCCGCAGGAACTCATCGATTGGAAGCGTGAGGAGCCCACGTATTCTTCGGGCTCTTCGCATTCACCGTGGTCAACTGGTGGCCGGAGCCGCAGCAACGGGTTTGGGCGGTCGCAGTCGCGCGGCGGTAGCAGCAGGACCAAGGTGAACAAGGACCTGCAGCTGGCGGTCGGGGACCGGGTCAACCATGCAAAATACGGGCTGGGTACCGTACTGGCCGTTGATGGTGCGGGAGTGCGAGAAACCGTGACGATTGACTTTGGTTCCTCCGGGACAGTCCGCCTGATGCTGATCGGCGGCGTACCGATGGAGAAGCTCTAACTACTGGATGCGGATACCTGCCTGCGCGAACCACGGCACAGGGTCTACTGGTGTCACGCCATCTGGGTGGATCTCGAAGTGGAGGTGCGGCCCGGTGGAGAAGCCTTCGTTGCCGATCTGCGCGATCTGCTGGCCGGCCGTCACGCGTTGGCCGACGCTGACGTTGTAGACCGCCATGTGGCCGTAAACGGAGACCTCGCCGCCGTCGTGCTTGATCACGACCCAGTTGCCGAAGCCCTGGGCCGGGCCGGCGTTGATGACGGTGCCATCCATCACGGCGTAGATCGGGGAGCCGAGGTTGTTCGCAATATCGATGCCTTGGTGGACGGTGCCCCAGCGTGGGCCGAACCCGGACGTAAACGTCCCCGTTGCCGGGGTGACGACCGTGCGGCCATCGGCGGTGCGGCCACGCTGGTAGCGGACGCCACCGTTCGCACCTTCCTGCTGGAAGGAGAGACCGAGGTTTTCCTGAATGACGCGCGGGTCGTACACGAGTGAGTAGTCTCCGACGCGCAGGGTTGCACCGCTATCCAGAATCGTGTCTGCTGCTTGCGCAACAGCCTTCACGGCCTGATTGTGGTCAATCGGAGCGCCGTTCAGCGTGAGACCTACAGCGTTCGCAGGGGAAGCGGTGAGAGTGAGCATGGACGCAGTCGCGACGGCAAGTGCCGAAAGTACTGTGCGATTCATACGGAGAAGCAACCTTTTCTACAAATATCCGGGTGGCCACGTTGTAGCCACATACAGCGACAAAACTTAGTCACCGGCCGGAGGCTTGGCAACGCGTAACTGCAGGTAGAGAGGGATAAGTATGTTCGAATGCTTCTAGAATAACCGCAAACTCGCTGGCTGGGCGCCCGTGACGAATGTGACAGATGGGAACAATGGTGCCAATGTGGTTTATGGCGGGGGTAGGTGACGGTACCCCCGGCTGGTGTGTCGAAAAAGAAAAACCGTCGCAACTCATGTACGAGTCACGACGGTTTGAAGCCTTGGGGTTAGAGCTGAATACCTCGCTCTGCGAGCCACGTCGCCGGGTCAACAGGGGTGTTGCCGTCGGGATGAATCTCGAAGTGTAGGTGGGAACCTGTCGAGAAGCCCTGGCTACCCATACCTGCGATGAGTTCTCCGGCGTGCACAACCTGACCGACGGAAGCGTAGAGGGAATCCATGTGGCCGTATACGGAGACAGAGCCATCCTCGTGTCGGATGCGGATCCAATTACCGTAGCCCTGGGCCGGACCGGAGTCGATGACGGTGCCGTCCATGACGGCCAGGATTGGGGTGCCATTCACGTTGGCGATGTCGACGCCAGAGTGGAAAGAGCCCCAGCGTGGGCCGAAACCGGAGGTGAACACACCCTCAGCTGGCTTCACAACCAGCGGTGCGCGAGCGGCTTCATCGGCGCGTGCGACCTCCTCGGAATGCGCGACTGCCTTCACGAGCTGATCCGCAAGGTTCTCAACCGGCTTGTATTCCGCGATAGCGAGGATCTGTGGCGCAGCCTCATCGGTCAGTGCCGTGAGCTGGTCGGTGTCTGTGGCGAGGGTGTAGCTGCCAGCTTGCTGGGAGCCATCGCCCTGAAGCGCAGCTGCGGCAGCGCCAGAGAGCCCAGCAGTGGAGACGGCGCCAGTGGCAACGGCAACCATTGCGACGCGACCCTTGTTAGGGGACTGCTTGCGGTGCTTGCCAGCTGATTTCGTTGAGTGGAGCATGGACCCTCTTTAGACTTCCCGTTGGTTACAGAACTGTAACGTTTGTAACCTTCCTGTTATCTACGAGAGGTAACTGTAATGAATCGAATGCGCTAAGGCAAGCTATAACCTGAGTATTTCTTAATCGTTTTCTTTGCGTATTACGTTACATCGCCTAAAACGCCAGGCAGTGAGTGGAATGCGGTAGTGTCGAACGGCAGAAAACGGTCAACCAATGGCAATATAAGGCGCA
>NZ_JBSZCG010000122.1:0-19554 GCF_054166365.1 Corynebacterium sp. UMB8791
ATGGCTTTTCGACGACCCCACGTTCTCGCAACTGTCGCTGCTGCTACATGCGCTCTCGGGCTGAGCACCTCGGGAGCTGATATGAACGCGTATGCGCAGTTGCCGGAGGGGCTTGATCCTGCCGCGATCCAGCAGGCCATCCCCTCCGAGATCCACGTGCAGGCCGGGCAGACTACGACTGTCGACACCGGTGTTCCGCTGAGCCTCAATTACAGTTCGGGTGGCTGGACCGTTGTATCATCTGGCACTTCTGTGTCCGTGACTGCTCCTGATACTCCAGGTGCAACGGTGAGCGTTCCGGTCTCCGCTGGGGGATACTCGGCGACCGTGAATCTCGTCGCAGTGGGCAGTGGTGAGACCGTTGATGCTCCACCTGAGAGCGCTGCGGAGCCTGGAAACGATGATGGTGCTGGCAAGCCACATGGCGATAGCGTTGATGACTCAAACAGGGAAGGACACGGATCCGAGACTGGTTCAGACTCAGATCAACGTGTGCACGACGCGCCCGCTGCGTCACAGGCCCACCGTGTCCCAGCCAAGGAGGTGGATACCACGAACGCGAAGCGCTTGGAGTTCGAGGGCGTCATCGAGGACAACAGCATTGTGGTGAAGGTGCCTCTGAGTAAGGCCGGACAGCTGATGAAGTACGCTAAGACCGATAGGGAAGGCGCCACACTTCGTTATGTAGACGTGGACGGCAATATCATTGAAGGCGTGAAGCGTGACGTGGACGTAGCGTCGCGCACGCTGACATTAACGTACCCGGAGGGACAGACGCCGGATAACCCCTTCATCATGGAGGTTGTCCGGGATGGATCGGCGGCGGAGTTCATCGCGGTGATAACGTCAAAGAACGCTCCGACTGCTGCACCAAAGGATGGAAATGCCCAGGGGGGCGACAGTCAAGTGGAAACACTTGACGAATCGAGGGCGAATGACGGCCTTCTTGCCCTGGGCATCGCAGGAATTGCGGCACTGGTGGCCTTGCTGCTCATCGTGTTCCTGATTCGAAAGAGGCGACAGGCACATAACTAGGTATGGCATTGTAAGATGATTGCGTCAAGGGCTTACACGTGACGCGCATTGGACGGAAGGGATGACAATGGCAGGCAACGCATTGTTTGACGCTGCTGAAGAAAAGAAGTTTCTCACGGGACGTCCATTCCGCGAGTTCCCTCAGCCTGAACCGCTCGAGCACCACGGCCCGGCGACCATCCTATCGATGGTGAATCAGAAGGGTGGCGTCGGCAAAACGACGTCGACAATCAACCTGGGTGCATGTCTCGCAGAGCAAGGGCGCAAGGTGCTGCTTGTTGACCTCGACCCGCAGGGTGCGCTCTCAGCCGGTCTTGGAGTGTCCCATGATGAAGAGCAAGTCACCGTGTATGACTTGCTTTTTGACAACACTGCGTCGATCTACGCGGCCATTCGGCACTCGAATATGCCGGGGCTGGACCTTGTCCCCGCTAACATTGACCTTTCTGCTGCGGAGATTCAGCTGGTCAATGAAGTCGGTCGTGAACACACATTGGCCCGTGCGCTCCGCCCTGTACGAAATGAATACGACATCATCATCATCGACTGTGGCCCTTCGCTCGGCCTGTTGACCGTCAATGCGCTGGCGTGCTCGGCGGGCGTGATGATTCCGATGGAGTGCGAGTACTTTTCGCTCCGTGGTCTTGCGTTGTTGACTGACACAGTGGAAAAGGTGCGAGACCGCATCAATTTCGATCTTGACATTGTAGGCATCCTGGTCACGATGTTCGACCGCCGCACTACACACGCGCGAGAAGTGATGGATCGAGTCGTTGAGGTATTCGGCGAGCGAGTTTTTGACACGGTGATTACCCGAACGGTTCGATTCCCGGAGACCTCGGTTGCCGGTGAACCGATCATTACTTGGGCGCCGCACTCCCAAGGCGCAGAGCAGTACCGGCAGTTGGCGCTTGAGCTGCTCGAGCGCATTGATAAGTAGTTTGTTGCATCGTGTCTGAGGACGCCACCACGGGAGTCCAGCCCGAGATTACCGGTTTTACGTTGGCCCTCCAGAACTTTGAGGGGCCGTTTGATCTGCTCCTGCACCTCATCCACTCCAAGAAGCTGGACGTGACCGAAGTTGCACTAGCTGAGGTGACCGACGAGTTTATTGCATACACGCGTGCGCTGGGTGCAGCAGCGCAACTTGACGAAGTCACTGAATTTCTTCTTGTGGCTTCCACACTGCTGGATTTGAAGACTGCGCGGTTACTTCCGCGCGACGGAGACACAGAGATTGAAGATCTTGAGCTCCTGGAGGCTCGGGACCTGCTCTTTGCGCGTCTCCTCCAGTACCGTGCGTATCAGCAGGTCGCTGACGAGTTCGTGGCCTGGCAACGCAACGCGAAGCGGAGATACCCGCGTGCGGTCTCAATCGAAGACCGATTCGCTGCGTTGCTTCCACCTGTGCAGCTGGGGCACACGCTTGATTCCTTTGCGGAGTTGGCCGCTGCTGTGTTTCGGCCCCGCCCACCGGAGGAAGTGCGGACGGACCACTTGCACGCGGTCAGCGTTTCGGTGCCCGAGCAGGTCGGGAAGCTGCTGAGCGCGCTGCATCTCCTTGGTGCGGAGCAGTGGGTCGCATTTGAGGTGCTCACGAAGGACTGTAGTTCCTCCATGGAACTCGTGGGGCGCTTCTTGGCGTTGTTGGAGTTGTACAAGGCTCGCGCGGTGGAGACCGAGCAGCCAGAAGCCCTCGGTAGCCTGGAGGTTTCCTGGACAGGAATCAACGTTGATCCTGCTGTGGTTGCGTCAAGCAACTGGGAATAGCGATAGAATGCCAGACCATGAATGCTCCCCAAATGGTTTCGCAGCTTCGCGCACGTATCGAATCGATTTTGCTGGTCGCGGACAATCCAGTCACGGTAGATGCATTAGCGTCGGCACTGGGGGCGGAGCTGGGAGACGTCGAGAAGCAGCTCGAGGACTGGTCCGAGGAATGCGAACTGCGCGGCAGCGGGATCGACGTTCGGCGGACAGCTGAGGGGTGGCGACTGTACACGCGACCAGAATACGCAGACGCCGTGGAGGCATTTCTGCTTGATGGTGCACAGACGAAGCTGAGCCGCGCGGCAATGGAGACACTTGCGGTGGTTGCATATCGCCAGCCGGTGACACGCACGCAGGTTTCCGGAGTACGCGGCGTCAACGTTGATGGTGTGATGAAAACGCTGACGCTGCGAGGGCTCATTGCCGAGGTTGATCCAGACGAGTCGACCGGCGCGCACCGCTACGTCACTACCGAGCTCTTTCTTGAGTTGCTGGGCATAGATTCACTTGAGCGACTGCCGAACCTGGCGCCATTGTTGCCTGAGATCGACGATATCGAGGAAGCATGGTAAAGGCTGCTACACTTGCGGTCGTTCGAAGAACTGTATAACTCGCAAAGAGAAAAGGACTCAAGATGAATCCTCCCGCTCGCCGAGATGGCATACCGGAACAAGGAAAGAACGAGCCGTTCTATCCTTCGTATGCGAAACCGGCACGTAAACAACATGTCAAGCGTGACAAGCGCGCCAAGGCTGCCAATGAGGCTCCGAACCCACTCGATGACAACTGGTGGGACGACGAAGAAACAAAGCAGCGCAAGAAGAACACCGACGGGATCCGTCTGCAAAAAGTGCTCGCACAAGCAGGCGTCGCGTCGCGACGGCACTCTGAGATTATGATTGATCAGGGGCGCGTTGAGGTCAACGGGAAGATCGTTACCGTCCAGGGCACCCGTGTGAATCCGAACGTCGACGTGATTCGAGTTGACGGTGCACGCATCAATGTAAACGAGGACTTGGAGTATTTCGCGTTTAATAAGCCGCGCGGAGTACACACAACCATGCAAGATGAGCATGATCGCGCCTCTGTTGGTGACTTCGTTGCTGAGAGAGTCGCTGCAGGTCAGCGTCTGTTCCATGTCGGGCGTCTCGACGCCGACACTGAAGGGCTCTTGCTGCTTACCAACGACGGCGAGCTTGCAAACCGCCTCATGCACCCGCGCTACGAAGTTCGAAAAACGTACTTGGCCACGGTACTCGGCGAGTTTAAATCCGCTGATGCTAAGCAGTTGCGCGACGGTATTGAGCTCGATGATGGTGTGGCGAAGGCAGACTACGTGCAGATCGTCGATGTGCACAATGGTCAGTCGATTGTTCGCGTCGAACTACACGAAGGCCGCAAGCACATTGTCCGTCGGATGCTGAAAGCAGCTGGTTACCCGGTACAGCGTCTGGTGCGAACGAAAGTGCACACGGTGCAGCTCGGCGATATGAAGCCAGGATCGATGCGCGCACTTAACTCATCTGAGTTGGCATCACTGTTCAAGGCGGTGGGGATGTAAATGGAGGAAACGATGTTGAGTAACCAGCCAGATAATGGTCTGCTGCTCGCAGTGGATGGGCCGTCGGGTACCGGCAAGTCGACAATGTGCCGAGCGTTAGCCAAGAAGCTTGACGCAAAGTACATCGACACGGGCGCGATGTATCGAGTTGCGACGTTGGCGGTGTTGGACGCCGGCGTGGATCCGGAAGACACTAGTGCAGTCATCGCTGCTACTGCTGATCTGCCGATGGAGGTTTCCGACGACCCCGATGACAAGGCTGTTATTTTGGGCGGCCGGGACGTCTCCAACGTGATCCGAGGGGCGGAAGTAACCAGTGCAGTTTCTGCTGTTGCCGCGATCCCAGAGGTCCGTGAAAATTTGGTGGCCCTGCAGCGTCGCCTCGCCTCTGAGGCGCATCGCGCCATCGTTGAGGGCAGGGACATTGGCACCGTAGTTTTGCCAGATGCACCGGCCAAGGTGTACATGACGGCGTCAGCCCAGGTGCGTGCACAGCGCCGGTTCGACCAGGACACAGCAGCAGGCCGCAAAGTAGAGTTTGAAAAGGTGCTAGCAGACGTGGAACGTCGTGATGCCCTTGACTCCTCCCGTGAGACCAGCCCACTGAAGCCAGCTGATGACGCATTGATCGTAGACACGTCTGAGATGGCTCCTGAACAGGTGCTGGCGGCCCTCGTCGACGTGATTGAAAGGAGCAGCAAATGACCACAGGAGATTCCTTTCCACAGGATTTCAATGAAGCTGACTTCAACGATGCGGATTTCGGTGAGGCGGACTTCGGAGATCTCAACTCCGCTGAGGAGTACACCGAGGAAGAGTGGGCAGCCGTTGAGGAAGCGTTCGGCATCTTCAATCCTGACTACATCGAAGAGGCCCTACCGACGGTGGCCATCGTTGGACGCCCAAACGTGGGCAAGTCCACACTGGTAAATCGATTTATTGGGCGTCGTGAAGCCGTGGTCGAAGACCACCCTGGTGTGACTCGCGACCGGATCAGTTACATTACTGACTGGGGAGGGCGACGTTTCTGGGTGCAAGACACTGGTGGCTGGGACCCGGACGCGAAAGGCATCAACGCGGCTATCGCGCACCAGTCGGAAGCTGCTATGGAAACTGCAGACGTCATCGTTTTTGTGGTCGATTCCCACACCGGCATCACGATGTCAGATGAGGCGATGGCTCGCAATCTGCAGCGTTCCGAGGTTCCAGTCATTTTGGTCGCGAACAAGTTTGAGTCCGAGTCGCAATGGGGCGACGTTGCTGAGCTGTACGCGCTCGGCCTCGGGGACCCGTGGCCAGTCTCAGCATTGCACGGTCGCGGCGGCGCGGACGTACTCGACGAGATTCTGCGACTGTTTCCGGATGAGCCGCGCGCGAAGGACTCCATCACAGATGGCCCACGCGCAGTTGCGCTGGTTGGACGCCCAAATGTAGGCAAGTCGAGTTTGCTGAACAAGCTTTCCAAATCGAAGCGCGCCGTAGTCGACAACGTTGCAGGTACCACTGTTGACCCTGTTGATGAACTGATCCAGCTCGACGGCAAACTGTGGAAGTTCATCGATACTGCCGGGCTGCGGAAGAAAGTCAAGAATGCGCAGGGGCACGAGTACTACGCCAGCCTTCGTACCCGAGGCACCATCGAGGCAGCGGAGGTGTGCGTCGTGCTTATCGACGCCTCCCAGGAGATTTCTGAGCAGGACCAGCGAGTGATCTCCATGGTGCTTGAAGCAGGCAAGGCGATGGTCATTTGCTTCAACAAGTGGGACTTGATGGATGAGGACCGTCGTTACTACTTCGACCGCGAGTTTGATGAGATGGTCGGGCACCTCCCGTGGGTGACGAAACTCAATATCTCGGCAGACACTGGGCGCGGGCTGCACCGCCTTGAGCCGGCGATGGAGGAAGCACTTGAGAACTGGGATCGTCGAATCACCACGGGACAGCTGAACAACTGGCTGCGCGATGCGATTGCCGCAAACCCACCGCCGATGAAGAACAACCGGTTGCCGAAGGTCTTGTTTGCCACCATGGTTGGCACGCGCCCACCGACAATCGTCCTGTTTACCACGGGGTTCCTAGACGGCAGCTACCGCCGCTACTTGGAGCGAAAGTTCCGTGAGCAGTTCGGCTACCACGGCACGCCGATTCGGATCGCAGTTCGTGTGCGTGAACGTAACCCGCGGCGTCGCAAGTAGCATTATCTACGGCCGTACAGGAACGCGTCGGTCCTGTACGGCAGTGGTATAAGTTGGCCAGGATCGAATCCGAGGCGCTCATGCAGGTACCAGGTGAGGTTGTTCGTCATTTTGTCCCGAGTGCGCTGGTTTGCGCGAAGCCAATAGGAACGAGTCGCCATGAGCGTGAATAGCTGATCCGTCCGGATCGGTTGAATCCACGTTGTTCGTAGTTCCCGCTTGAGGTGCCAAGGCTCGAAGACAGTGGGGTAGAAGCCTTTGGTAAGCACATCGCCAGAGTGCATAATCTTTGCCAGACGTAGTACCCACGGATGCTCCACCTCGAGGGTGTTCCAGCATAAGAGAAGTTCGCCGTCATCTTTGCTGATTCGGGCAGCTTCTGCGCTAGCGAGGTGTGGGTCGACCCAGTGCCACGCTTGGGCGAAGGTGATGGCGTCGAAAAGCTTGGGTGCTGATGCGGTGCACTCGGCGGTTGCGCGCCATACTGGAAGCTCTGGGTGTCGGGCGCGCAGTGTATTCGCCATGTCTGGTGAAGGTTCACAGCAAGCAACTCGGTGCCCGGCGGCGTGCAGTTGTGCAGCAAAAATTCCGGTACCGGAACCAACATCTAAGACAGTGCGGACGACTCCGCGACCGGCAAGTAGCTCAACTACTGAGTCCGGATATGACGGTCTGACCGCATCATAAGTGTCTGCGCCGACTGTGAACGCGCGTGACGAATTCAGCCGGTGCTCACTGCTGTGAAACAGTGGTTGGTGCTTTCCGCTTGGCTTCATAATCAACTAACCTAACAACCTGTGACTGTCAGGAGAATCCGCGAGTGAACATTTCCAACACGATGAACCGGCGCTGGTCGGTGCGTACGGTGCTGCTCGCTGTGCTGCTTGGCTGCGCAGTCATGGCTGGCTGTAGTGGAGACAACGAGGAGCCGGAGGCAACCGATGCGCTGCCGAATCCCCTGCGTACAGTGGAAAACGGTAGTCGGCCTGACATGGTTGCGGAAGTCGAACCGTGGAGCTCTGCATCAGTCGAGTCACGGACGATCCCGGCTGGGGGACTGCAGCGCGAGTACATACTCTCGCTACCAAAGGGTGCACAGCAGCGAGAAGGTTTGCCACTCATACTCGTATTCCACGGTTACACGAGCACAGCTGCGTCGATGCAGCGCACGACGGGCTTTAACAACGCGGACGCGGTTGTGGCGTACTTGCAAGGTGTGAACAAGGCGTGGGCGCCGGCACCGTATGCAAATACGAATGCACGTCAGGACCTGGCATTCGCTGACGCCGTGCGGGCGCAGCTACAACAAGAGTTTCACACCCAACCTGCTCGTACATTCGCCGCAGGCTTTTCAAATGGAGGAGGGTTCGCGGAGTTCCTGAGCTGCCAGCGACCACAGGATTACACCGCAGTGGCGACTGTGTCAGCCGCCGTCTATGACGCGGTGCTTGAGGGGTGCTCGGCGATCCCCGTCAAACGCATCGACATTCACGGGACCGCTGACAGCGTCATTGACTACAGCGGAGGAACCCGGCACAAGACGCACTACGCTGGTGCGTATCAAGACGTTGAGCGAGAAGCCCGACGCAACCACTGCAAAGCCACTGGCGAGGAGGCGCCGAAACCAGAGTGGTCAGAAGCATTGCCCGGTGTAGCAAAAGCTGAATGGGTCGGCTGCGATGCGGGGCTTGTGCATTACAAAGTGGATGGCGGCAAGCATGAATGGCTTGGGCCTGGTACTTCGCCGGCATCGAATTTGCCGATCGGTTTTGCCAGTGAAGCAGTACTGGAATTCTTCGGAATAGGGGTGCAAAAGTGACTTCGGAAAAGTTGTTTCATCGCACCGCTGTGGTGGTGTATAACCCGACGAAGATTCGCGCTGCGGTTTTGGAGCGCTTTGTCGAACTCTACGCTGACCCTCGCCGCGAAATTTGCTGGGTACCCACGACAAAAGAGGACACGGCACTTGCTGGCTTCGCGACTGCACTCACCGAGGACGTGGACGTGGTACTCGTCGCGGGAGGTGACGGTACTGTCCGCCGCATCGCTCACGTCCTAGCAGACACCGGCATCAAGATGGGGATTATCCCAGTTGGTACCGGTAATCTACTTGCGCGAAACCTTGGCTTGCCATTGGATCCTGAGAGCGCGATACGCCGTGCGTTTACTGGAGAAGAGCACGCTGTGGACCTTTGCGAAGCCACAGTCACTCGGCGCGACGGCTCGCAGGAGACTTATGGGTTCACAGTCATGGCTGGAGTGGGCCTTGATGCGCAGATGGTTGAACGTACCAGGGAGGAATTAAAGCGACGCATAGGTCCGCTGGCATACATCGGCGGGATCGCACGATCGCTGGGCGGTGGTAACAGTGTGGAGGCTACCGTAACCGTCGACGACCATCCCTCGAACAGGCGTCGCTTGCACACCATGATTTTCGGCAACTGCGGTGACTTGGTGAATAAAATCCCGCTGTTCCCCGATGCACTCCCCGACGATGGCGAAATTGATGTCGTGGCGATGTCTCCGCGTGGACTTATCGGATGGTTGCTTATTGGCCTTCGCATCGTGTTTAACACTCTGCGTGCACTCCTCGGTGGCGGGTGGCAGGGTATCCCAGCTCCGCAGATGGACTATTTCAAAGGACACACGATAAGCGTTGCTTTCGCCGCTCCCGAAGTATTCGAAGTTGATGGCGACACTATCGGGTCGATCGAAGCAGCCACTATCCGGGTGATCCCACAAGCGTTGGTGCTGATGCGATAGATTCCGCTGCAGGGCCAATAGGGTTTCGGCATAATGGCGACATGATCTACTCATTTGAAGGTAAAACCCCGAAGATTCATCCGTCCGCATTCGTGTCCGATGAAGCCACGATTATCGGTGATGTCGAAATTGCCGAGGATGCCAATATTTGGCCCGGAGTGGTGATTCGTGGTGATGTTGGCGCGATTCGAATCGGTGAAAGGGTCAACGTGCAAGATGGATCAGTGCTGCACGTTGATGAGAACGGGAAGACCATTCTCGAAGCCGACGTGACCATTGGCCACCTTGCTATGGTGCACGGGTGCCATATTGAACCTGGGTGCCTAATCGGCATGAACGCGACCGTGCTGTCCGGGGCTCGCATTGGCAAGGGGAGCATCATCGCCGGTGGCGCAGTGGTGCTCGAAGGCCAACTGATACCTGAATTCTCACTCGCTGCAGGCGTACCGGCGCAGGTCAAGCGTGAGCTTGAGGAGTCAACTTACGCTGCGCGTGAACGCCACGCAGCCCTTTATGTTGAGTTGGGGAAGCGCGCGGCGAGTGGGTTGGTACCGGTAGAACGCGCCGCAACTGAGGGTTAAGCGACAAAATGTGTGCTTTTTGCATATGGATTCCCGGCCCTGCCTGGGCCTACGGCGGGAAAGTGCTCGTCTGATGGTACTGCACCTGGGAGGGTGTGGGAGAGTAGGTTACCGCCGGCCTATAACTTCATTTTCTTGTGTGTGGTGGGTTCCATTATTCCCGTTGTGGGGGTGGTGGTACCCACCACATTTTTTGTGCACCCACAACAAACAACGAGGGCCGTTTTTACGAAGTCTGATGACGCCAGCGCTCCTTGTTTGTAGACTCAGAGGTGCAACTCTGACTGACCGGATGATTGGGAATTTGTTTCAACAGGTGCACAATAAGTTCTTATTTTCGGACATTCCTGTTTATAATGACTTGTTCCAATAGAAAGGTGTTTCATGTCCGATCGCTCTAACGAGAGACCACGTCGCAACCACGGTTCTTCTTCCTCCAAGGGGCGGAACGGGCGGCCAGGCAATGGGGGCCGGAAAGGTCGGCGCGACGACAGTAGGGATCGTCGCAATGATCGCAGCGGTGACGGCCGTGGTAGGAGCAGAAGCGCTCGTCCTGGCGGCGATGAAGAACGCAAATTCAACAATCGTCACAATCGCTCGCAGCCTCGTCGGCAGGGCTACCGCGAGGATAGGATGGCTCAAAAGCTTTCTGAACCCGACCTGCCTTCCGATCTTGACATCAGTGTTCTCGACCCGTCCGTGCTGCAAGATTTGAAGGTGTTGTCACATGACAACGCAACTCGCGTCGCGAAGCACATGATTATGGCTGCAGATCTGCTCGACGACGACCCGGCGCTTGCCTTGCGTCATGCTAGGGCAGCAAAGAATCGTGCCGGACGTGTTGGGGTTGTTCGTGAAACGAATGGTGTAATCGCTTACCACGCAGGTGAGTGGAAAGAGGCACTTTCTGAGCTGCGAGCTGCCCGGCGCATGAGTGGCGGCCCTGGGCTTTTGGCTGTGATGGCTGATGCTGAACGCGGACTTGGTCGTCCCGAGAAGGCGTTGGAGCTTGGTCGGAGTCCTGAGGCGCGAGACCTCGATCGTGAGGGACGTATTGAGCTTGCCATCGTTCTTTCTGGTGCGCGTCGCGATCTGGGCCAGGTTGATTCTGCGATTGCGACTTTGGAACGTGTACGTCCGAACAAGGACGAGCGGGACGTCTCTGCAATGCGTTTGTCTTACGCCTACGCCGACGCATTGCTGGCTGCTGGCCGAAAGGCTGAAGCTGCTGACTGGTTCAAGCATGTTATTGAGTTGGATCCGGAGATGTTGACGGATGCGAAGCAGCGTTTGGAAGAGACGGAGTAGTGGCTTTGGGTTCTCTTGCTCATCAATATGACGTGTTGCTCTTTGACTTAGACGGCACGGTTTGGGAGGGCGGCCGCGCGTTAGACAATGCGGTTTCCAGCATCATCGAATGTGGTGTGACACCTTTCTACATCACGAATAATGCATCCCGGCCTTCGGCCCTCGTCGCCGAAATGCTTGGTGATATTGGGCTAGAGTGCTCGAGTGAGGAGATTATTACCTCAGCAGAGGCAGCTTTGGAGCTAGCGCGACCCCTGTTGAAAGAGGATGATCCCATCCTTGTTCTTGGTGCGCAGTCGTTCAAAGACTTGGTTTCTGGGGCCGGTTATCGCGTAGTCTCTAGTGCTGACGACGCACCAGTTGCGGTGCTACAAGGGCACTGCCCGGAAACTGGGTGGCGTGAGCTGTCTGAAGCAGCGTTGGCGATTCGCAACGGGGCGGTCTACTTGGCTTCAAACCTTGATACTTCCTTGCCGATGGAGCGGGGGCTTATGGTCGGTAATGGCTCGATGGTGGCGGCGGTGACGTCGGCAACCGGTGTTGTCCCAGAGGCAGCCGGAAAGCCAGAACCGGCTATGTTCCATCAGGCTGTGAAGCTGTCGGGTGCTACGCGAGCGTTGGCGGTCGGTGACCGTTTAGATACCGATATTGCCGGTGGAAATCGTGCGGGGATGGATACGTTGCAGGTACTTACAGGTGTGTCTGGTCCTTATGCTTTGTTGGCGGCTAAGCCGGTGGAGCGCCCGACATATATTGGTGATGACTTGCGTAGCCTCTTGGCAGATGCGGAGAGCTTGCGGCCGGGAGCGCAGGGCGGTTTCGTGGCGAAGCTGCAAGGAGATACGCTCCTGCTTAACGGTGGTGCTGAATCTTCTTCGCCTACGGAGGCCTTGCGAACGGCTCTGGCTGTTGCGTGGTCTGCAGAGGCCGAAGTACGAGTGGTTGAGCCGGTATCGCAGTGGGCGCAGAAGGCTGTGGAGTCGTGGTGGTAGGGCACGCCCCGAAACCCCACGATCCAAGGCGAGCCGGCATTTCACCGGAAGAATTGCGTTCGAAGGTAGATAGTGTGCTGGCGCGGGTGCCGTCTACGATAAGGGATGAACTTGAACAGTTGGCTGAGGCTCATGACGTTTTAGCAGAAGCGCTAAAAGACTGAGCATCGCCGTAGGAGAGGAGTACGGGTGGCACCTGGTCGGCGACGCCTTGACGCAGAACTTGTTCGACGAAAGATCGCTCGTTCACGGGAGCAGGCCCGGACATGGATTATTGAAGGACGCGTTGAGGTCGGAGGGTTTCCTGCAAAAAAGCCAGCTACAGTTGTCGAACCCGATGTTTCCATCAAGGTCGATGTTGATAACACCGATGACTGGGCTTCCCGTGGCGCGCACAAACTTCTGGGGGCACTAGAGCACTTCGAAAAGCTTGGGTTTACGGTCAAGGATAGGACGGTGATTGACGCGGGAGCGTCAACGGGGGGATTCACTGACGTTTTGCTACGAAGAGGTGTCCGCCGGGTCTTTGCGGTAGATGTCGGTTACGGGCAATTACTTTGGCGGCTGCAAAACGATCCGCGTGTGACGGTGATGGACCGTGTGAATATACGGTCGTTGACTGCCGACATGCTGAGCGAGTCGGCCAATTGCATGGTGGGTGATTTATCGTTTATATCTTTGAAGCTGGTGCTTCCTGCGCTGGTAGCAGCGCTTGAGGACGAGGCGGACCTCCTGCCGATGGTGAAACCACAGTTTGAGGTCGGTAAAGACCGCGTTGGTCACGGGGGTGTCGTTCGTTCGGCAGAGCTGCGTCGAGAAGCAGTGGTAGATGTCGCATTGTTCGCACAGTCGCTGGGGCTTGAGGTGAAATCAATGGTTGCATCTCCGTTGCCAGGTCCGAGTGGTAACGTAGAATACTTTCTGTGGCTGCGTAAGACAGCAAATGCGCAGGAACAATCTGTCGAGGCCGTCGAAGAGATGGCAGCACAGGCGGTGCAGGAAGGGCCAGCGTAGACATGTCTGTAGATGATCGGCGACGCATTTTGTTGGTGCCCCATTTTTACAGGCCCGACAATA
This sequence comes from Corynebacterium sp. UMB8791, assembly GCF_054166365.1. Lineage (NCBI taxonomy): Bacteria > Bacillati > Actinomycetota > Actinomycetes > Mycobacteriales > Corynebacteriaceae > Corynebacterium > Corynebacterium sp. UMB8791. The sequence goes on from NZ_JBSZCG010000122.1 coordinate 13,283, forward strand.
TTGAGGCTGCAGCGAATTCTGCCCGGATGCTGCAGCAGGCTGGCATTGAGGTGCAGTTGCTTTCTGCGGGGGAATCAAGTCCCGCTGAAGAGGATCCAGTATTGCAGAAGCTCGAGCACGTAAGCCCAGGGGCCGAGGCTGGCCGAGGCTGCGAGCTTGTATTTGTGCTTGGAGGCGATGGAACGTTTTTACGCGCAGCAAACTTTGCGCACCTTCAGGACATTCCAGTGCTCGGGGTGAATCTCGGCCATGTGGGATTCTTGGCAGAGTCCGAAGCGGAAAGCCTGGAAGATGTGCTGTCCTCGGTGATAGCGCGCTCATATCGGGTTGAAGACCGCATGACACTTGACGTGCGGGTTTTGGATGCGACGGGTGAAGTGCTTGGCGAAAGTTGGGCGCTGAATGAATGCAGCATTGAGAACTCGGATCGTACAAGAGTGCTTGATGCGTTTCTAGAGATTGATTACAGGCCGGTGTCTTCGTTCGGTTGTGATGGTGTGCTGGTATCTACGCCTACTGGATCAACCGCGTATGCTTTTTCGGCCGGTGGTCCGGTGATGTGGCCTGAGCTCGATGCCATCTTGGTGGTTCCGAATAATGCGCACGCCCTCTTCGCGAAGCCAATGGTTGTTTCACCGTTGTCGACGGTAGCGGTTGAGTCCTTTTCGACGACCAGCTCCGCTGTTGTCGTGATGGATGGGGTTCGAAGGATTATGATGCCGCCAGGTGCACGGGTCGAAGTGACGCGTGGTCGCCGCCCGGTGCGCTGGGTTCGGCTTGATGAGCGTCCGTTTACCGACCGCCTGGTGGAGAAGTTTCAGCTTCCGGTATCTGGGTGGCGTGGCCCAGACAAAGAGAGGTAGATCGGCGTGCTGTCGGAAATTGCTATCAGGAACCTTGGTGTGATCCCTCACGCTAGCGCGGAGCTCTCGGAAGGTTTGACAGTCCTTACGGGTGAAACTGGCGCCGGTAAGACGATGGTGGTCACGGGTTTGCGGCTGTTGACTGGCGGTCGTGCTGATGCTTCTCGTGTTCGGACGGGAGCGCCGGAAGCGGTGGTGGAGGGCGCGTTTGCGGTAACAGGAATCCACGAGGACAGTCGCGAGGCTATTGCGAAGATCGCGGAGAACGCTGGTGCGGTCCTCGATGAAAATGGTGAGTACGTCGTAGTCCGTTCCGTAAAAGCGACAGGCAGGTCGAAGGCGCACTTTGGTGGCCGAGCGGTACCGGCTGCGACACTCAACGAAGTCTCCTCGCACCTGCTTACGATTCATGGCCAGAACGATCAGCTACGTTTGATGTCGCCAGAACAGCAACTACATGCGTTGGACCGCTTCGATCCTGCTGCTTCAAAGGTTCTCCGTGCGTATCAGGAAGCGTGGAAGCGCTGGCGCGTTGCGAAGAGAGATTTAGAGGAGCGGACAAAGCGGCGTCGAGAATTAGCGATGGAACAGGACCGTCTCCTGTTTGCTGTCAACGAGATCGACGAGGTCGCACCCGAGCCAGGTGAAGACGCTGAGCTCGTCTCTGCGATTCAGCGCCTGCAAGATGTTGATGGATTGCGCTCCGCGGTTCAAGAGGCGATGGTTGCAATCGATGGCGCTGAGGCGGTTGGTGAGTATGACGAGGCGTCCGCCGCTTCAGATTTGGTAGGGCAGGCTGCGAGTGCACTTGGTGCATCCACTGATACGCAGCTGCAGGAGCTGGGGCGTCGACTAGAAGAAGCCGCCACTGTGCTTTCGGATGTTTCTTCGGAACTTGGAACGTATTTGTTTTCGTTGGATGCGGATCCGCATGCGCTCGAGAACATGCTTCAGAGGCAACAGTCGTTAAAAGTGCTGACCCGAAAGTACGCGTCGGACATTGATGGTGTGCTGCGTTGGAGGGACGAGGCGCAGCAACGGTTGGCGTCAATTGATACGTCGGATGAGGCCCTCGCGGAGCTTCAACTGCGGGTTGATGCCGCTGCGACCGAGATGAAGCAGCACGCTGAGGAGTTGACGGGCATTCGTCGCGATGCTGCACGACGGTTCTCTGAGGCGGTGACACAGGAGTTGCATGGGCTGGCGATGCCTAAGGCTGTGCTGAGCGTCCGCGTTGAGGGGGCAGACTACGGCCGTGATGGCGCTGATGCTGTCGAGATTTGTCTGTCGCCTAACGCTGCGTCAGAGCCAAAGCCATTGGCAACCAGCGCGTCAGGAGGTGAGCTTTCACGCGTCATGCTCGCGATTGAAGTGATCCTTGCCGGGTCAACGCACGGTGCGACATTCGTCTTTGATGAGGTTGATGCTGGTGTCGGTGGTCAGGCCGCGGTGGAGATAGGGCGTCGCCTTGCACGGCTCGCAGTAAACAATCAGGTAATTGTGGTGACGCACCTGCCACAGGTTGCGGCTTACGCGGACAGACACTTACACGTTGCGAAGAACGTTGGCGATGAAACCGTGACATCAGGAGTGCTTGTGCTTGACGATGCCGAGCGCGTGGAGGAACTGGCTCGCATGATGGCTGGGATGGCGAACTCGGAAACAGGAAAGGCGCACGCGGCGGAGCTACTGGAGCAGGCACAGCGCGAAACAAAAGAGTTTCGTCGATAGCCCGCGCGCCTAGCAGTACTTGGCGGGCGATGCAGGCAGAATTCAACATATGACTGAAACTTCTGCAACTTCTGAATCGACTAGCGCGCCGTTGCAGGGACCGCTGCGTGATTGCACGCCGCAAGGCAAGGGGCGCGGCCGTCTTCGTTCTGGGGATATTGCCTTCGTTGATGCTCCAGATATCAGCCGTAGGGAAGCTGAGATGTTGATCAACGCGGCACCGGCGGCGGTTGTCAATATTGCACGATTTAGCACTGGGGCTGTGCCTAATTACGGCCCGCACTTGCTTCTCGACGCCGGCATTCCACTGTTTGAAGCTGCCGGTGCGGAGATGCGGGCGTCGATACGCGATGGCAAGAAGACATCCGTAACGGCTTCGGGGGAGATCAAGGTTGGGCGCAAGGAAGTCGGTTCTGCTTCACCAGTGGTGCGCGCTGATGTTGACGCGACGTTTATTGAAGCACAGCGTCACCTCGTAGATCACATGGAGGCGTACTTCGGAAACACGATCGAATTTATACACTCCGAATCGCCGCTGCTTATCGATGGTGTTGGCGCGCCTGAGTTAGGTGACGTGATTGCGGACCGAAAAGTTATTATCGCGAGCCCGTGCCCAGATCTCCGAGAGCGTATCGAATCGTTGCGCAATTTCATCCGTGAGTTCACACCTGTGCTGATTGGCGTAGGCAAGGCGACGAATACCTTGGCGGAGATGGGGTACGCGCCCGACTTTATCGTGGGCGACCCGGGCGACGTGGCTGAAGAAAATTTGCGAAGCGACGCGCGGGTGATTTTGCCAGCGGACCCCGACGGCTACGCGCCTGGTCTGGAGCGCATCCAGGATCTTGGAGTAGGTGCGATGACGTTTCCCGCCGCGACCGAATCTGCAACAGACCTGGCGGTGTTACTGAGCGTGTTCCACGATGCAGAAATGATCGTGATGGTTGAGCAGCCCGTGAACCTGGACCGTATCTTTACCGAATCAGACGAAAGCTCGCCGGCAGCACTGCTCACTCGTTTGAAAGCGGGTCAAAAACTGGTGGATTCCACAGTGATAGCTGATTTGTACAATCTGACGACTGGTCGGGGAGTCGCCTGGGCATGGGCAATTTTGGGATTGCTTGTTGCTGCGGCGACGATTGTACTCATCGTCGGGCTTGGCGGGAGTGGGCCGTTTAGCACGAACCTGGTGGATACGTGGAACACGATAGTTACACAGCTGCAGAGTCTGTGGAGCTAATAGGGAGTAGGTGGTTTTGATGTCTTCAGGAAGTAGTTCGGCAGGTTATGTTGCAGCAGGTCTGGGCTGGGGCATTGCACTTGGTGTCGCAGCAGGAATGCTGGTGATTGCGCCAGCAATGGGCACGCTTGATTTTTCAACGTCGTCGCCGTTAGGCGAGTCGCAACAGTCGGCTGACGCCTCGCAGGGGACAAAATTTGAGTTTTCCGATGCAGTGATAGCTCAGCATTCGGCCGAGCTTGTTGCGAACACGCTGGATGGTAAGTCAGTGATGGTGCTTCGCACGCACGATGCGTCAGCAGAAGATGTCGATGCTGTAACGTGGCTGCTTCGCACCGCAGGGGCATCAGAAGCGGGCCAGATTACGTTGGGCGAGAAGTTTACCCAGCAGGAGTCGGCTGATGCATTGAGTACGATCATCGCGAACACCCTGCCGGCAGGAGCGCAGCTTTCCGTTGATCGACGCGCGCCTGGCACACATGCTGGCCAGTCGCTGGGGAGCGTTCTGCTCAAGGATCCAGCGACTGGTGAACCGGTGGCTCCGGAATCTGATCGTAATTTCGTTATAGAGGCGCTGCATGGAGGCGGTTTCATAGACGACACAGATGTTTCAGCGCCTGCTGATGCGATTGTTGTGATCGGCGCCGGTGATACCGGCGGGGAGCGTTCTTTCGGGACACAACTGTTGACAGACATGACCGCGGAGCTCAATGACTTAGCTGCGGCAGTGTATGCGGCGCCAGATGAAGACGGTGGGTTTGTTGATACGGAAGCAGGCAGGGTGTCGGCGGTGCTTTCGCTTGCGGAAGAATTGGCGGTCGAATGATGCACGAGTTTGAAGTTCAACAGTCGGAGCTGCTGCTGGATGCACCGATTATCGCGGTGCGCAAAGATATTGTTTCGATGCCGGGGGGCGCTTCCGCGGCACGCGAGATCGTAGAGCACTTCGGTGCGGTTGCAGTGGTGGCCGTCGATTCCAAACGAAGGATTGCGATGGTCCGCCAGTACCGGCACAGCGTTCGGCGCCGGTTGTGGGAACTTCCTGCTGGACTTCTCGACGTCAGCGAGGAAGACGCGCTTGTGTGCGCCCAGCGTGAGTTGGCCGAGGAAGCTGGTTTGGCTGCTGAGAAGTGGGCATTGTTGCTGGATCTGGTGACGTCCCCGGGTTTCGCAGAAGAAGCGGTGCGTGTGTACCTGGCTTCGGATCTCCGTGAGGCCCCTCGTGGTGAAGCCGAGTTCGAAGAAGCCGATATGGTGCTGGAATGGGTGCCAATTGAAGAGGCACAATCGATGGTGTTTCGCGGTGACATCGTGAACTCGATTGCGATTGCCGGAGTGATGGCAGCGGCGCGAGTGCTAGAAGGCGAGGTAGAGCCGCGTGATGTAACCGAGCCCTTTGACCTGCGGCCAAGATCGCTAGCAGAGCGACGCACAGCGCAAGGCGTCACGCCCGATATGAAGAGGATCTAGTTGGACGTCAATGAGCTTGTTAGGCGTTGGCTCGAGCACCTTGCAGTTGAACGAGGTCTTTCAGCAAACACATTGAGCAACTATCGTCGGGACCTTAGCCGGTATGCCTCGTGGCTGCACGCCAACGGCAAAGCCAACTTGTCTGAGGTGACCGCTGCAGACATCGAGGCGTACCTGGCGGACCTACGTCGTGGAGTTGATGGGGCTGCGCCGTTGGCGGCATCTTCGGCTGCGCGCGCACTTGTGGTTGCCCGCGGACTACACAAGTTTGGGGTGCTCGAGGGCGTACTTGCAGGTGATGAATCAGCCCAAGTAGCTCCACCTTCGCCTGGTAAGAAGCTGCCCGATACGCTAAGTATCGAAGAGGTCGGCAAGATGCTGGACTCGTGCCCCACGGAGGAGCCGATTGGGTTACGAGACAAAGCGTTACTGGAGTTGCTCTACGCCACGGGGGCGCGTGTGTCGGAAGTACTGGCGCTCTACGTCGATGACTTCATGGCACTCGAAGGCGAACAGCACGCGGTACTGACATTGACAGGCAAGGGCAATAAGCAGCGCATCGTGCCGGTGGGGTCGATGGCGAAGGAGGCCGTCGAAAAATATCTGGTGCGCGGACGCCCAGCGCTGGCCAAAGGGCGCTCTCATTCGCTGTTCCTGAACGCACGTGGCGGCAGCTTGTCTCGGCAAAGTGCTTGGACGGTCATCAAACGGGCCGCTGAGCGAGCCGGGATCACCAAGCATGTTTCTCCTCACACGTTGCGGCATTCTTTTGCAACACACATGCTCGACGGCGGCGCCGATGTACGAGTAGTGCAAGAACTGCTTGGGCACGCATCTGTGACGACTACCCAAATTTACACACACGTTACTGCGGAAAGCCTTCGGGAAGTCTGGCACGCTACGCACCCTCGTGCATAGGTATGTAGGGTTGACATGTTCTGATGCACGACCGGAAGGATTCTTGCCAC
>NZ_JBSZCG010000123.1:0-17527 GCF_054166365.1 Corynebacterium sp. UMB8791
ATGACAACACCTGACCACGAGCTCTTTCCGTTCGTCGCGGTAAGCGCCCTTTCGACAAGCATCCACCCCTCCACGGGGCGTTTGCTCACCCTCGATGCGGTCACGTTCGACGAAAACGGCGAGGTCGGCGAGGACTTCCACGCCGTATTCAACCCGGTCAAAGACGCCGGCCCGCGCCACCTGCACAACCTGGAGAAGAGCGACTTCGCTCAGGCGCCACGGTTCGCGCGGCACCTCAAGGCACTCAACAAGCTTATCGACGGCCGCACCCTCATCGTGCTCGACAGCCCCACGGAGTGGGGGTACCTCGTCTCCGAGTCGCGCCGCGCCATGAACGCCGCCGCCCGCGCCAACCGCCAACGCGCCCGCAAGCACAACCGGCGGCGCCAGCGCGTCGGCCACATCCCGCGCCCCGAAGCAATCGTGGACATCCTCGGCAGCGCGCGCCGCCAGGGCCACATCCTCATCGACGAGCGACTCAACGCCGTGGCCAACCAAGTCGGCGTGCTCTCCGAACCGGCCACCGCCACCGTCGAGCGCGCCAGCGTCCCCGAGGAGGAACTCTCCCGGGCGGCCACACTGAAGCTCGTCGCAGTGTACCTGCAGCTGCGCGAAAACGGCACGCTGACCAGCATCGACCCGGAGGACCTCAAGGCGGACCGTTTCGGTCTGCAGCGCTCCGCACTGCGGGTGGACGCGCATAAGCGCGAAGGGGACGTCGATAATCCGGGCGTCTACACGGGTGCGGGCCTCAAGCCAGGCATGGAGATCTCCATCTCCGACGACGTCGCCGTCGACCCCGACGAGCTCATCCAGGCCGCGCTCGACGCCGGGCTGAACTACCAAGAAAAGCTCACACGCACCGCATCCCTCGTAGTCTCCGACGCCCCATCCCGCGGCGCAGAACTGCGTGGCAAAGCGATGCACGCGCACCGCAAAGACATCCCGGTGCTCAGCGCGCAGGAGTTTCTCCAGGCCGTAGCGCGCGACTAACGTAGAGGCATGCTCTCACAACTGCGTACCTCTGTTGCGCTGGCCGCCGCGCAGGCCGCCACGTTCGCGTCGCGCGCCACCGGTCGCGGCGCCGGCGGCATGATCGGCGGGCTCGTTGCCAACGCGATCGACCCGAACATCATGGCAGGCCTGTCCAAGGGGCGCCCGGCCGTGCTGGTGACGGGCACGAACGGCAAGTCCACCACCACAAAGATGCTGGTGGCGGCGCTGCGCTCCACCAGGACCGTGGCCACCAACGACGGCGGCGACAACATGGACGCCGGCATCATCTCCGCGCTCATGGCGGGCAAGGACGCCTCCACGATCGCCCTCGAGGTCGACGAGCTGCACGTCCCCCACGTCGCCGACCGGCTGCAGCCGAAGGCGTTCGTGCTGCTCAACCTGTCGCGCGACCAGCTGGACCGCGTCGGCGAGATCAACAAGATCGAGCGCGCCCTCCGCAGCGCCGTCAACGCCCACCCGGAGGCCACCGTCATCGCTAACTGCGACGACGTGCTGATGACCTCCGTCGCCTGGGACCACCCCAACGTCATCTGGGTTTCCGCGGGCGCCGGCTGGCTCGGCGACTCCGTCACCAACCCCCGCAGCGGCGGCCACGTCGTACGCACCGAGGACGACTGGTACGCCGTCGAGCCCCTCCCCGACGGCTCTGAGTTTCGACGCCCCACCCCCACCTACGCCGTCACCGACGACGGCCTGCGCTGCCCGGATGGGGGCGTCGTCACGCTTGACCTGGCGCTGCCAGGGCGGGCCAACCGCGGCAACGCCGCACAGGCCGTAGCCTGCGCCGTCGACGTCTTCGGTGTACCACTCGCCTCCGCGCTCGCCGCCGTCGCCGACGTCCAAGACGTCGCCGGGCGCTACTCCACCATCCACTTCGGCGACCACGAAGTCCGCCTCCTGCTGGCCAAGAATCCGGCAGGCTGGCAAGAGGCCCTCTCCATGGTGGACCGCACCGCCGACGGCCTCGTCATCGCCGTCAACGGCCAAGTCGCCGACGGCGAAGACCTCTCCTGGCTCTGGGACGTCAAGTTCGAAGACTTCCACGGCATCGCCGTCAAAGCCGCCGGCGAACGCGGCACCGACCTCGCCGTGCGCCTGCTCTACGCCGACATCGAACACGAACTGATCCACAACTGCGTCGACGCCATCCGCGCCTGCCCACCCGGCCGCGTCGAAGTGCTGGCCAACTACACCGCCTTCCGCGACCTCAAAAAGGACCTACACAAGGAGCTGGACCGTGACTAACACTTTGACCATCGGCCTGCTACTCCCCGACGTACTCGGCACCTACGGCGACGACGGCAACGCACTCGTCCTGCGCCAACGCGCCCGCATGCGCGGCATCGACGCCCACATCCGGCCCATCCCCCTCACCGAGGACATCCCCTCCGACTGCGACATCTACACCCTCGGCGGCGGCGAAGACTCCGCCCAAATCATTGCGGCCTCCCGCCTGCAAGCATCCCCCGGCCTGCAGCGCGCCATCGACGCCGGCCGCCCCGTCTTCGCCGTCTGTGCCGGCATGCAGGTCCTCGGCCACAGCTTCACCGCCCACGGCGAAGAAGTCGCCGGCATTGGCGTCCTCGACGTCCGCACCTCCCCCATGTCGGAGCGCGCCATCGGGGAAGTCCAATCCCACCCACTTCTCGACGGCCTCTCCGCCCCCCTCACCGGATTCGAAAACCACATGGGCGGCACCACCCTCGGCCCCGACGCCTCCCCACTCGGCCAGGTGAAACGTGGCGTGGGCAACAACGGTTCTCGGGCTGGCGTTGAGGGCGTTGTGCAGGGCAGCGTCATCGCCACCTACATGCACGGCCCTGCCCTGGCCCGCAACCCCGAACTTGCCGACCTCCTCCTCGCCCGCGCCCTCGGCATCGACGCCCAGGAACTCACCCCACTCGCGTTACCCGAGGTGGACCAGCTGCGCAAGGAGCGCCTCAGGTAGGTTGCCGCTAGCGCCCTAGGAGCCAGTGCCAAAGGACGCATTTCCTTCCGAGGAACTCGGGAAAAGCCCAGGTCGCGAAAAAGGTGTTGCGTCTTTTGGCACTCGGCTCGGTTGGGGTGACACCAAATTCCCGCATTGGATTTTCGCGACCTGGGGAAACGCCTCAGCGCCTACTCGGAAAACGGGAATGTGGTGTCTGTGGTGGGTTGGTGCGCACCAGATTCCTGGGGTTTCGACAGCCGGATTTGAAAAAGCCCAGTTCGCTGGAACTCAGTGAGGGAATTTGGTGCGCAACGCAGAAGGCCAGTGCCAAAGGACGCAATTCTTTCCAAGAAATTGGATAAAAGCCCAGGTCGCGAAAAAGGTGTTGCGTCCTTTGGCATTCAGAGCGGTAAGAGGCACCCAAAAACTACAACGTGAGCCGCCCGGAGAGCGCGCGGGACAGGGTGAGCTCGTCGACGAACTCGAGGTCGCCGCCGAGCGGCATGCCGGAGGCCAGGCGGGAGACGGTCAGATCTGGGAAGTCTTTGAGCAGGCGGGCCAGGTAGGAGGCGGTGGCTTCGCCTTCGGTGTCGGGGTCGGTGGCGAGGATGACTTCGGTGATTTGGGGGGCGTCGTCGCCGTCGAGGTCGGGAAGGACGCCGCCGATGCGCTTCAGCAGGGGCGTGACGGCGAGGTCCTTGGGGCCCACGTTCGCGAGTGGGTCGAGTGCCCCACCGAGCACGTGGTAGCGGCCGTTGAACTCGCCGGTCCGTTCGATGACCTGGATGTCTTTGGCGTCTTCGACGACGCAGATGAGGTCTTTTTTGCGGCCGGAGTCGGCGCAGATGCGGCAGACTGCTTCGCGGGAGACGTTGTTGCAGATGCGGCAGAACGTCACGCCGTCGCGGACGCCGGCGAGGGCGGCGCGGAGGCGGTCGATATCTTCGGGCTCGGTTTGGAGGAGGTGGAAGGCGATCCGTTGCGCAGACTTGGGTCCGACGCCGGGGAGGCGCGAGAGCTCGTCGATAAGGTCTTGGAGCGGTCCTTCGAACATGGGGGTCCTTTACAACACAAAACGCCTGGCGAAGTGCCAGGCGTTCAAGCGGGTGGGTTTAGATGATGCCGCCGAACGGAATCTCACCAGGTGCAGACTGCTGACCGCCAGGAGCCTCCTGTGGCATTGCGCCGCCGGTCAGTGGGCCGATCTTCTCCTGTGCCAGTTCGCCGGCCTTGTTGTGGGCGTCGCGGTATGCGGCGAGGATGAGGTCCTGCAGCGTCTCGACGTCGTCGGCGTCAACAGCCTCCGGCTTGATCTGCAGGTCGGTGATCTCTGCGCCACCGGTCATGACGACGGTGACCAGGCCGCCGCCAGCGGTGCCGGTGACGGTGGTGCTGAGCAGCTCCTGCTGTGCCTGCTGCAGCGCCTGCTGCACCTCGGCTGCCTGGCGGATGAGTTCTTGCATGTCCTGAGGCATATTTGGCTGGGTCATGGTGTGTAACACCCTTTCGTGTCAGTGATTTTGTCTAATTTGCTCACCAGTGTACCCGGTGGTTCCTGAATGCTTACAAGGGCTTGGCTCCAAGTTCGCTGGCAAGCAGGTCCATGGCGACTTCGGTGGCGTCACGACGGTCGAAGGTCGCCGACTCGGCCTCGGCCTGGTCGACCATGTCGCGCTCTTCGTCCTCTTGGCTGTAGGGCTCGGGCGGCGGCGGTGGCGGTTCCCATCCGGCGTCTTCGTGGAATGGTTCGGGCGGCGGTGGGACTTCCTCGCGCTCGCGGCGCTCCTGTTGCGCGCTGCGTTGCCCGGCGGCTTTCGCTATCGCCCGCCAGTCAGTGGGCTGCTGTGCTGCGGGTTTTGGGGTTGCTTCACTTTTCGACGCCCCCTTCGCCCCTTTCGTGCCCACCACGCAACGCACGGCAACCTTGGTGCCAAGCGCTTCGGAGAACACCGCGACGATGTCCCCGTTGTTGTTGTCGGCGTTGAGGCGCTCCGCGAGGGCACCCGTGTTGTGTCCGATGAGCAGTGTGGGCTGGCCGTCTTCGTTGTCGAGGGAGAGCGGTTTGGCTTCGGCAAGCATGATTTCGGCGACCTGGTTGCGCTTGCCCACAGCTTGGCGCAGCTTCATCCAGTCACGCTGCACGCGTTCGAGGAGGTCTTCCGCAGGTGCTGGCTCTGGCTTCGGTGCCGGGGTTGGTTCCGGCTTCGGCGGCGTTGCGGGTTCCGCGGGTGGTTGCGGCACCGGCTTCGGTTCAGGCTTCGGCTCGGGCTTGGGCTCAGGCTTTGGCGCGCTCTGCGCCTTTCGGCGCTCCGCGATCCTGGCCGCAGCAGCCGCAGCGGCCGCGGCTCCCCCACCCTGCGAAGGAGCCTGCGACGGGGCCGGCTGGGCAGGCTGGGCCGCCTGCGCAGGGGCAGCAGGCGCCGGTGCAGCTGAAGTAGCCGAGGAGACCGCCGGGCGGTCGCCCATCGTGAGCAGGTGCGCCATCATCACTTCCAGCAGCAGGCGCGGGGACGTCGCGCCGCGCAGGTCCGCGATGCGGTCGTTGACCTCGGTCGCGAGCGCCGCCAGCGTCGACGGGTGGAACTGTTGCGCTTCGGCGCGGAGGATTTCGGCGCGGTCGACGGGGGCGTCGACAAGCCCTTCGCCGAAGGCATCCGGCACGGTGACGATGAGCAGCAGGTCACGCAGCCGGTCCAGCAGGTCGAGGGCGAAACGGCGCGGCTCGTGGCCGGACTCGATCACCTTGTCGATGGTGTGGAACATCGCCGCGGCGTCCTTGGTGGCGAGGGCGTCGATGGCGGCGTCGAGAAGCGTGAGGTCCGTGACCCCGAGCAGCGGCAGCGCCATCTCGTAGGTCAGGCCGTCCGGGCCGGCGCCCGCCAACAGCTGGTCCAGCACGGACAGCGTGTCGCGCGGCGACCCGCCTCCAGCGCGGATGACCAGCGGGTACACGTTCTCATCGACGTGCGCCCCCTCCTCCGCCACAATGTTTTCCAACAGGTGGCGCATCGCCTGCGGGGTCAGCAGGCGGAACGGGTAATTGTGGGTACGCGAACGGATCGTGCCAAGAATCTTTTCCGGCTCGGTCGTCGCAAAGATGAAGATGAGGTGCTCTGGCGGCTCCTCCACAATCTTCAGCAGGGCGTTGTTGCCGGAGGGCGAAATCATGTGCGCCTCGTCGATGATGAAGACGCGGTAGCGGGACTCCGCAGGCGCGAACATGGCGCGTTCGCGCAGCTCACGCATGTCGTCGACACCGCCGTGGGAGGCGGCGTCGAGCTCCATCACGTCCAGGTTCCCGGTGCCACCCGGCGCCAGCGACACGCAGGACGCGCACTTGCCACACGGAGTGGACGTCGGCCCCTCAACGCAGTTCAACGAGCGCGCCAGGATGCGCGCCGAGGACGTCTTACCGCACCCCCGCGGCCCCGAAAACAGGTACGCATGGCTGATGCGCCCGTTGTCGAGAGCGTTCGATAACGGCACAGTCACCTGGTCTTGCCCAACCAGCTCACCAAACGTTGCAGGACGATATTTCCGGTACAGAGCCACGGCGCCAAGTGTAGACGATCAGCCCTCTTCCCGGCACCAATCTTTCACATCCACGCCACGCCTGCGAAGACGCCGCTCCAGCACCGGATAGCCCTGCTCGGAGGCGATCCCGAACTCCTCATCCGTCAGCGCAATCAGCTCCAGGAGCAGCGTGATCCGGCGCGGCTCACGCACCATCGGGGTGCCCTGCGCGAACACCTCCGGCTCCCGCAGCAGCCCATGCCGCACGGTGCCCGGCGCGTCCGCCAGCAGCCCCTCGAGCAGCACGCCAGGCTGCCCCGGCACGCCAAGGCGCTCAAGCTCGCGGGTCACACCCACGACGGCCTCGGCAAGCACCTGCTTGTCGACGTCCCCCACCGCCATCACCTCGCACACAACTTCGGGGCCGCCATCATCAAGCGCCACCAGCCCCATGTCAGTACCGCTGAACCCGGCGGTAACCGCCACGTTCGCACCGTTCAGTTCCGCGGTGGCGACGGCGCGGGCGTCGATAAGCGAAAGCTGCATCCCCGGAAACACCGAGGCCAGCCAGGCAGCGAGGTCGTCGCCCGTCATGCGCTGAGCTTCTCCACCGCCGCGAGCAGCACGCACGTGGCCACCCCGTCCATCGCCCGGGTGACGTCCTCCAGTGGCGGCAGCGACGGCGCCAGGCGAATGTTGCGGTCATTCGGATCCTCCCCCTTCGGGAACGCCGAGCCCGCCTTCGTCAGGCTAATGCCGGCCTGCTTCGCCAACTCCCACACGCGAGTCGCAGTCCCGTCCATCACATCCAGGGAGATGAAGTAGCCGCCCCTCGGCTTCGACCAGGTCGCCACGCCCGTGCCCCCGAGCCGGTTCTCCAGCACCTCAAGCACAGCCTCAAACTTCGGCGCCAGCGACTCAGCATGCTTCCGCATCACCTCACGCACACCATTCGCGTCCTTGAAGTACATCGCGTGCGCCAACTGGTTCACCTTGTTCGGACCGATGCCTCGCACATTCGCGATCGACTCATACCACTCCAGGTTCTCCTCCGACGAGGCAAAGAACGCCACACCCGAGCCCGCGTGCGTAATCTTCGACGTCGACGACATGTACCAGAACCGGTTCGGGTTACCCGCCTTCGCCGACAGCGCAAGCACGTCCGCGTTCACCGGGAAGGTATCCGTCAGCGTGTGTACCGCGTACGCGTTGTCCCACACAATGCGGAAGTCCGGCGCGGCCGTCTCCATCGCCGCCAGGCGCTCGATAGTCGCCTGCGAGTACACCGCGCCCGTCGGGTTAGAAAACACCGGCACGCACCACATGCCCTTCACGGCAGGGTCCTTCACCAGTTCCTCCACGACGTCCATGTCGGGGCCGTCCTCCAGCAGCGGGACAGTGATCATTTCGAAGCCGAAGCGCTCCGTAATCGTGAAGTGGCGGTCATAGCCGGGCACTGGGCACAGCCACTTAATCGCGTGCTCGCGCTGCTCATCCGCCCACGGCCGCGGCGAATCATTCGTCCCAAACGTGTACGCCCAGGACACCAGGTCAAACATAATATTTAGCGACGACGAGTCTCCCGCCACCAACAGCTTCGGGTCAATACCGAGCGCCTCGGCCCACAACTCACGCAACTGCAAAATGCCCGTCAGGCCGCCGTAATTACGCACGTCCACACCCGACGCATCACGGTGATTCCCCACACCCGGCAGTGCCAACAGATCGTCCGCCAAGTCCAACTGGCGCGCCGAGGGCTTCCCCCTCGTGAGATCCAACGCCATGTTGGTCTCCTCCAGCTGCTTGTACTGCTCACGCAACTCAGCAGCCAGGCTTGCAAGCTGCTCAGCATCTAGTTCTTTCAACGGGGTGTTCAATGTCTTGGTGTCCTATTCGAGTACGTCGGCGTATCTACTAACGACCCATCATCGTACTAGCGACACCCCACCCCGCGCGACGGTTTTTCCCCAGTTTTACCCCATAAAAAAGGGGACCTCACGCACCTGCCAGCGCCCGCTTACCCTTGCTGCGTTCCCGCCCTGGGGGAGTTCACGAGATGAGCACCGCGTGAGATCCTGCAGAACACTCTAGCCTGAAGCTTTAGGCGTTGCAAAACATTGACTGCGCAGGCGTTTTGTCGGAACCTGGGGGGATGGGTTAAAGTAGTCCCTCGACGCATGATGTGTCGCAACTAGGAGGATTCGACTAGCGGCCTATGTCACACGCCTGGAACGCGTGCGGGTTTCACGACCCTCGTGGGTTCAAATCCCACATCCTCCGCGCTTTTTGACAGCGCATCCGGTTGAAGTTTTCGCCGGGTGCGCTGTTTTTGCATTCGCGTTTGGATTGCGCACCACATTCTCTGTTTCCGGGGTAGCGACCGAGCGTTTCCCCAGGTCGCGCCCACTTCGTGAGGGAATGTGGTGCACTACCCATC
Source organism: Corynebacterium sp. UMB8791 (assembly GCF_054166365.1). Taxonomy (NCBI): domain Bacteria; kingdom Bacillati; phylum Actinomycetota; class Actinomycetes; order Mycobacteriales; family Corynebacteriaceae; genus Corynebacterium; species Corynebacterium sp. UMB8791. Next base: position 8,898 of record NZ_JBSZCG010000123.1, read on the forward strand.
ACCCGAGTGCCAAAGGACGCAACCCACTTTTCACGACCTGGGCTTTTACCCCATCCCCCAACAAGACGCTTTATGTCAAGTGGTTGTGAACGTGGTTGGGTGTTAGATCGTGATGGGTTGTGGGGGCGGGGCGGTTTGGGTATGCAGTACTTTGTAGCCTTCGGCACGCAAGGCGTTTGGGGAGCACTCTTGAGCTCGGCCCTGATGCTGGTCGGCGGCATCTCCATCCTCCAGCTTGGCTCCTACTTCCAGGCGACTGAACACATGGAAGTGCTCGGTAACATCACCGGCAAGGTCATGGGCTGGGTTCTGGACATCTCGACCATCATCACGCTGTTCTCCATCGGGTTCATCATGTTCGCAGGTGCGGGTGCGAACCTGAACCAGCAGTTCGGTATCCCGGTCTGGATCGGCGCGGTCATCATGCTGGCAATGGTGCTCGGCGTTGGCATGCTGGACGTCAATAAGGTGACCAGCGCGATCGGCATCCTCACCCCATTCCTCCTGATCTTCGTGATCGGCGGCTGCACCTGGACCATCGTCAACGCGCAGCCAGACTGGGATAGCATCAACATCGCAGCCCAGGACGTCGCAACCGAGCTGCCAAACTGGTGGATCGCCGCACTGAACTACACCGGCCTGAACTTCATCTGCGTTGTGTCCATGGCGGTCGTCATCGGCGGCAACTACCTCGATCCGCGCGAAACCGGCCTCGGCGGCCTCTTCGGCGGTATTGCCTACCTCGCGATGCTGCTCCTGCTCGGCATGGGCCTCATGGTCAGCATCAGCGACGTCAACGGCCACGACATGCCGATGCTCACCCTCATCAACAACATCAACCCAACACTCGGCCTCATCATGACGTTCGTGATCTTCGGCATGATTTTCGCCACCTCGTTGGGCATGTTCTACGCCCTAGGCAAGCGCCTGGCACGCGGTCGCCAGCAGAAGTTCCGCGTCATCTACATCTCCGCGTGCCTGATCGGGTTCGTCCTGTCCTTCGTCGGCTTCAAGGACCTCATCTCGTTCGTCTACCCGATCCTGGGCTACCTGGGCCTGGTACTCATCGTTGTGGTCACATCAGCCCGCATCCGCGGCTCGGAAACCCTGCGCCACGAAGGCAGCCTGCGACGCCGCGCCCTCGAGCTCATGAAGGACAAACTCGATCCGCGCGTGAAGTTCACCCGCCACGACCAGCGCGAGCTGGACAAGATTACCGAGAAGTCCGTCATGGAAAATAAGGACTTCAAGGAAGCCATGATCGAAGAGGCCGAGCAGGCCCTCGAAGCGGAAGAAGTCCTCGAGACGGAAGAGGCTGAGAGCCAGGCTAAATAATCCTGCCCAGCCAAGTGCCAAGGGACGCAAGATGCGTGCTTTGGCACTTTTTCTTTGGCTCATACAAGGGTGAGCGCACCAAATTCCTGTTTTTCGGAGAGGAGTCGGAACGTTTCCCCAGGTCGTTGATTCTGCATGGGCGAATTTGGTGTGCACCCAGAGAGGCCTAGTGCCAAAGGACGCAACCGGTTTTGGTACAGCCATTCAACACTGCAGGTCAGCAATGTGCTAGATGTTTTCCGGTGCGTCCATTGGCACTGGCTACCTAGCAACCACACCTCAAACCCAGGATCCAAGAAAGTACTGGGGCATTTCCCCTGGTCACGGACCGGCCTGCCCCAAAAGCCGAAGCAGAAAAGCGGCCCCGCCAGGGAACAAACCCCAGGGGACCGCCCTCAAGCGCCCTCAAGTGCCCTCAAGAAGCCAGAAAAGCTACTTCACAAGCAGCTCCGCGATCTGAATCGTGTTCAGTGCGGCGCCCTTGCGCAGGTTGTCGCCGGAGACGACGAACACGAGGCCGCGGTTGCCGTCGACGGCCTGGTCCTGGCGGATGCGACCGACGAGGGAATCGTCCTTGCCGGCGGCGGCGAGAGGGGTCGGTACGTCGACGACGGAGACGCCCGGCGCGGCCTCCAGGACGGCGCGAGCCTGGTCAGGGGTGATTTCCTTCTCAAACTCGGCGTGGACGACCATGGTGTGCCCGGTGAACACTGGGACGCGGACGCAGGTGCCGGAGACGCGCAGGTCTGGGATGGAGAGGATCTTGCGCGATTCGTTGCGGAGTTTCTGCTCCTCGTCGGTTTCTTCGGTGCCGTCGTCGACGAGGTTGCCGGCGAGTGGCAGCGCGTTGAAGGCGATCGGTGCGACGTATGGGCCGAGCTCCTCGGGCTGGAGGAGGGAGCCGTCGAGAGCGAGTTCGGTGTTGCGCTCGCCGATTTCGGCGACCTGATTTGCAAGCGCCTGCACACCGGCGAGGCCGGAGCCGGATACGGCCTGGTAGGAGGCTACGCGCATGGTGTGGAGGCCGGCGGCGTCGTGGAGTGCTTTGGCCACGGGCATGATTGCCATGGTGGTGCAGTTCGGGTTCGCGATGATGCCTTTGGCTGGCGCCTTGGCTTCGTCGGGGTTGACCTCGGAGACGATGAGGGGGACGTCGTCGTCCTTGCGCCACGCGGAGGAGTTGTCTACGACGGTGGCGCCGGCGGCTGCGAAGACTGGGGCCCACTGCTTGGAGGTGCCGCCGCCTGCGGAGAAGAGGGCGATGTCGACGTCGGCGACGGAGTCTTCGGTGACCTGGGTGAGGTCTTCGACGACGACGTCCTGGCCGCGGTATTCGAGGTGCTTACCCGCGGAGCGTGGTGATGCGAAGAAGCGCACCTTGTCCGCTGGGAAGTCTCGTTCGGCGAGGATTTCGCGCATGACGCGGCCGACCTGGCCGGTTGCACCTACTACTGCGATGGTGGTCATGAAGTGTGTCCTTTCTTAGCGTCCGGTGCCAGCGTAGACGATGGCTGGTTCGTCGCCACCGAGTTCGAACTTGTCGTGGATGGCGCGGGTGGCTTCCTCGAGGTCGATTTCGCGCACCACGGCGGTGATGCGGATTTCGGAGGTGGTGATCATGTCGATGTTCACGCCGGCGTCGCGAAGTGCTTCGGTGAAGTCGGCGGTGACGCCCGGGTGGGTCTTCATGCCTGCACCGATGAGGGACACCTTGCCGATCTGGTCGTTGTAGGTGATGTTGTCCCAGCCTTCTTTCGCCTGGAGGGCCTTGAGCAGTTCCATGGCGCGGGGGCCGTCGGCAATTGGGAGGGTGAAGGTGATGTCGGTGGTCAGGTTGTGGAGGCTGGAGATGTTCTGCAGCACCATGTCGATGTTGATCTCATTGTCGGCGAGGACGCGGAACACCTTGGCGGCCTCCCCTGGCAGGTCCTTGACGCCGAGGATGGTGATTTTCGCTTCGGAGGCGTCGGTGGCAACGCCGGACAGTACTGCTTCTTCCATGGGGATATCCTCCAATGCTCCGGCGACGAGGGTGCCGGGATCGTTGCTGTATGACGAACGCACCCGCATGGGTACGTTGAATGCGCGCGCATATTCCACACTGCGCAGCACAAGGATTTTCGAGCCGGACGCGGCGAGCTCAAGCATCTCTTCGAAGCAGAGCTTGTCGAGTTTGCGGGCATCGTGGACGATGCGTGGGTCGGCGGTGTAGACGCCGTCGACGTCCGAGTAGATTTCGCACTCGTCGGCGCCGAGGGCGGCGGCGAGGGCGACGGCGGTGGTGTCGGACCCGCCGCGGCCGAGGGTGGTGACGTCCTTGGTGTCACGGTTGACGCCCTGGAAGCCGGCGACGATGGCGATGCGGCCGGCGTCGATAGCTTCTTGGACGCGGCCCGGCGTCACCTCAATAATGCGGGCGTTGCCGTGGCGCTCGGTGGTGATGACGCCCGCCTGCGAGCCGGTGAAGGACTGCACATCAGCGCCGAAGGATGCGACTGCCATCGCGACCAGCGAGTTCGAGATGCGCTCGCCTGCGGTGAGCAGCATGTCCATCTCGCGGGCTGGCGGCGTTGGGTTGACGCGGGCGGCGAGGTCCAGCAGCTCGTCGGTGGTGTCGCCCATTGCGGAACACACCACCACGACATCGTGCCCCTGCTTCTTAGTGGCAACGATGCGTTCAGCAACCGCGCGTATGCGGTCGGCGCTTTCGAGGGACGAGCCCCCGTATTTCTGCACGATCAATGCCATGGTAGAACCTTCCATTGGTGTAAAAACTGTCGCGTGAAAATCCGCACTATAAGAATAGCGTCCCAAAAACGACTATGGGGCGACATGGCACAGAAAATTAGTATTATCGTTGACCATGCAGAACGACTTCCTTGCGATTAGCTTTGCGCTCACGTCTGCGCTGCTCATCGCGGTGGGGACGGTGTGGCGCCACCGCATCTTGCGCGCCGGCCGCTCCACAACGGAGGTCAATCCCTCACCGCTTTCTTCTTTGCGACGCCCCGCCTGGTGGGCATCGCTCGCCCTTGCGCTGGCCGCGTACGGATTTCAGGCGCTGGCGCTGGCGTTCGGATCCCTGCTGGTAGTCCAGCCGATTCTGGTGCTGTCGCTGATGTTCACGCTGCTGCTTTCGGCGCGCGTGGAGCACCGCACAATGTCGCCGCAGGGCACGGCGTGGGCGACGCTGCTGACCATTTTCGTTGCGGTGGTAATCCTGGTGGGCCGCCCGGTTCCGGGCACCGCCCCGCCGGGGATGGTCGGCTGGGTGCTGGCAATCGGGGTTGGGCTGGCCTGGATGGTCGGGACGGTCGCGTTCGCCCGCACCCGCGGTGCCGCTACGCAGGCGCTGGCCTACGGCATCCTGTGCGGCGCGATCTTCGGCTACCTGGCGGTGTTTTCCAAGGTGGCGGTGGACGCCTACGTACACGGCGGGGTCGTTGGACTTGTGGAGTCGTGGCAGTTCTGGGCCATGCTGGCCTGCGCGGTGCTGGGCACGGCGGTGCAGCAGTTCGCGTTCGGCGCCAGCAAGCTGGCCACCACGCTACCGGCCATGAAGGTTGTTGAGCCGCTGGTCGCGCTCACCTTGGGCATCGTGCTGCTCGGGGAGAACTTCGCCGTGTCCAGTGTTGGGGGTTGGGTGGTAATGGTGGCGTCGATAATGATGATGCTGGCCAGCGCGGCGATGCTCACACGGGTCAGTATTCAAGTGGGATAGGCGCAAACCGTGTATGCTTTGGCGCATGTCACATCAGCTGCTGCTCCTAATCTGCCGCGGCGGGATACAGGCCTCGTTGTAACACGGCCGGCGCCCGTCGCGGAGTTTGTGCACGCCGACCGTGAAACTCGCCACGAAGGAGAACAGCCACAATGACCACCCAACCAGCCTGGAATAAGCAGCAGCCATCGAAGATGCCAGCGCACCGCTACCTGCCGTTTGCGCAGGAGGTAGAGCCTATCCGCCTGCCGGATCGCACCTGGCCAGACGCCACCATCACGCACGCACCACAGTGGTGCGCGGTGGACCTGCGCGACGGCAACCAGGCCCTGATTGACCCGATGAACCCAGAGCGCAAGCGCCGCATGTTCAACCTGCTGGTGGAGATGGGTTACAAGGAGATCGAGGTGGGCTTCCCGTCCGCCTCGCAGACTGACTTCAACTTTGTGCGCGAGATCATCGAGCAGGACATGATCCCGGATGACGTCACCATCCAGGTGCTGGTACAGGCCCGTGAGCACCTGATTCGCCGCACGTTCGAGGCGTGCTCGGGCGCGAAGAACGTGATCGTGCACTTCTACAACTCGACGTCGAAGCTGCAGCGCGAGGTGGTGTTCCGCAAGGACCGCCCGGCGATCAAGAAGCTGGCGACGGACGCGGCGGAGCTGATCAAGGGCATCGCGAAGGATTACCCGGACACGAACTGGCGCTGGGAGTACTCGCCGGAGTCCTTCACCGGCACTGAGCTGGACTTCGCGGCTGAGGTGTGCGACGCCGTCGTCGAGATCATGGACGCCACCCCTGAGCAGCCGATGATCATCAACCTGCCGGCGACCGTCGAAATGATTACCCCAAATGTGTATGCGGACTCGGTGGAGTGGATGCACCGCAACCTGCAGCGCCGCGACTCCATCATCCTGTCGCTGCACCCCCACAACGACCGCGGCGAAGGCATCGCCGCGGCCGAGCTGGGCTACATGGCGGGCGCGGACCGCATCGAAGGCTGCCTGTTCGGCAACGGTGAACGCACCGGCAACGTCGACCTGGTCACACTGGGCCTGAACATGCTGACGCAGGGCGTCGACCCGCAGATCGACTTCTCTGATATCCAGCGCATCCGCGACGTTGTGGAGTACTGCAACCAGCTGCGCGTCCCCGAGCGCCACCCATACGGCGGCGACCTGGTCTTCACGGCGTTCTCCGGCTCGCACCAGGACGCTATTAATAAAGGCCTGGACGCACTGGCGAGCAAGGTGCGCCCAGGCGCAAACTCCACCGAGGTGCAGTGGGAAGAGCTGCGCGAGACGGTCTGGGAGGTCCCATACCTGCCGATCGACCCGAAGGATGTGGGCCGCGACTACGAGGCTGTCATCCGCGTCAACTCCCAGTCCGGCAAGGGTGGCGTTGCCTACATCATGAAGACGGACCACGGCATCGATATGCCGAAGGCGATGCAGCCGGAGTTCTCCGCGGTGGTGCAGAACATCACCGACAACGAGGGCGGCGAGGTCAACTCGAAGAACATGTGGGACATCTTCGCCACGACCTACCTGGACCCGGATTCGCCACTGGAGCTGCACTCCTTCCGCACGTCGGATGAGGAAGGCAAGGACGCCACGACGACCGGGATCCGCGCCAAGGTGACTTACAACGGCCAGGACCACGAAGTCACAGGTGTCGGCAACGGCCCGATCGCGGCATTCGCGAACGCTCTGGAGAACATCGGCATCAACGTCGAGGTGCAGGACTACTCGCAGCGCGCCCGCTCCGCGGGTGACGACGCCGACGCGGCCTGCTACATCTACGCGGATGTCGACGGCAAGCGTGCGTGGGGCGCTGGCGTGGCAGGATCGACGACGCTGGCGTCGATGCAGGCCATCGTGTCCGCGGTGAACCGCTCGACGGTCGCGTAACACCACCCCCGTCAGGGGGGTCGTTCTGCCTGGCGGACTGAGATGCGAGTGATAAAGCGCGCTCGCTTCTCTTACGCCTCTCTCAGCGTATAAGAATCCGCGCTGCGTACGAACGTGACGTGTCACACGCCTCCACAGGTCGACATGCGTTTACCCAGGTGCGCGCCTTATACTCATTGCTCGGAGATTTATCTACTGGCGAGGCAGCACCGGGTAAGGCAGGGCGAAATGGCAACAACATACGTGGTTCCAGACCACGGGCTTGGTGCTGTTCGCAACATCCCGGTGCACGAGGCGGAGCAAGAGCACATCATTCACCTGCTCGATTCCGCCGATACGGACGTTGCGGACCTCGCGGCGCTGCTTATCCCGCGCGCTGAGGGCGGCGGGTTCGACATTCACTTCCAGGACTCGGTGCTCGGCAGCATGAGCGCCTCGGACGCGCGCGAGTACGCGGAGCTGTCCTGGATTGTGGAAGCCTCGATGATCCCGCAGGTCACGGTGCGCGCCACCCGCCTCGCGGACGGCTCTCTGCAAACCGTCCTGCGCTTGCCACGACCCGGCCTGTGCATCCCCACCAACCAGCCACCGACCGAGCCGTGGGTATTTCTCGACGACACCCGCACCTACGACGTCTCCTTCCTCCCAGACGCGCAAGAGGCCCAGGAAGTATCGGTGCTGGATCGGAAGCATTACCTGTTCACGCTGAGCGCCACCGAGGATGCCGCCGAAGATACTGTGCAGGTCGCGATTGGGGATCGGGCCGTCGGCACCCTGGCGGGGCCAGTGGCCACCGCGCTGCTGCCGACGCTGCAATCCCTCAGCGAGCGTGGCCTGCTGGCGGTAGCTCACGGCTACCTCGCGCCGTTGGGCGGCAAGCCGTCGTTGAGCGTGACCGTTGGCCCACTCGCCCCGGACGTGCTTCCGCCCCTCTCCCCGATTCCGCCGGTGCAGGTCCACCCGCGCCACCCGGATACCTCGGCGATGTCGGCGACTACCGTGATCCCCGTGGTACGCCCAGAGGAGCTGGAAGACAGCGCCGACGCGGTGGCCAAGTCCGCCGCAGCGAAGGCTGATTCGGAGGAGTTCCCCGCCGTGGAGACCCCGGCGGACGAGAAGACCCCGGAGGCGCAGCCGAAGAAGAACCAGCCAATCCACCCGATGCGCTGGGTAGCCGCTGTCATCGGCGCGCTGCTGATCGCACTGATCGGCTCGGTGGCGTTCAGCGAGCAGTGGAGCGGCTCGCCGGACACAGTTTCCACGTACATGACGGAGCCTGCGCACTCCCCGAGCAAGTCCGGCCAGAAGCCGGAACCTTCGAAGCGGTCGACGGAACAGACCACCGAGGAGACCACACCGCCTTCTTCGGAGCCCGCGTCTGAGCCGGCCTCGGCGCCAGCCCCGGCGCAACAGGAACCAGCGTACCAGGTGCCAGCACAGCCGGCCCCGGTGTGGCAGGCTCCAGCCCCTGCGCCCGTGCCCGCTCCTGCGCCTGCACCAGCGCCTGCGCAGCAGCCCGCTCCCGTGCAGGAACAGCCCGCGCCGGCCCCTGCACCAGCGCCCGACTACCAGTACAATTTCGGCGGCCTGCAGATCCAGTCGGACACGCCGCTCGGCGGGCCATTACACCGCGTGCAGTGGCCATAGCTACTATCAGAGTG
>NZ_JBSZCG010000124.1:0-17019 GCF_054166365.1 Corynebacterium sp. UMB8791
ATGGCACTACCTCTCGTGCTCGCATTCGTGGCCGCGACGGTTCCGCTATCGCCGCTGCTCGTGCGAGTTTTCGACAGGAAAGCAGGCTGGCCGCTGGCGCTCCTGCTGTTCGCCGCAGCGGTCACGCTGGGCCGCGAATTTCCTAACATTTCCCAAGGCAACGTGGAAACGTGGTCCCTTACATGGGCCAACGACATCCTCGGGCCCGGCACCGAAATCGCGTTCTCACTGCGCGCGGACGGCCTGAGCATCTTCTTTGCGTTGCTCGCACTCGTCATTGGCGGCATTGTCCTTATATATTCGGCCGCATACCTGCCGAAGCGCGAGGGCAACACCAGCTTCTACACCATCATGACGGCGTTTACCCTCTCGGTGCTGCTGCTCGTGCTTGCGGACGACACCGTGCTCCTCTTCATCGGCTGGGAGCTCGTCTCGATCGCGTCCTTCATGCTCATCGCCCGCTCCGGCTCCGGCGGCGAGGCCGGCTCCTACCGCACGCTCATCCTGACCTTCTTCGGCGGGCTGACGCTGCTGGCGGGCCTGGCGGTCGTCTCCGTCGCGGCAGGAACGACGCAGCTCAGCGCAGTGCTCGCGTCGCCGGTCTGGGCGCAGTCGCCGGGGCTGACCACCACGGTGGCACTGCTCATCGGCTTCTCCGCCTTCACCAAGGCCGCGCAATTCCCCTTCCACTTCTGGCTGCCTGAAGCCATGGCGGCAGCCACGCCAGTCTCCGCGTTCCTGCACGCGGCGGCAGTGGTCAAGGCGGGCGTCTACGTCCTGCTGCGCTTCTCCACCATCTTCCACGACGTCACCGCGTGGAACACGCTGCTGCTGGTCACCGGCCTGTTTACCGCGCTGATGTCGGCAGCCTTCGCCATTACGAAGACGGACCTGAAGCACCTGACGGCTTACTCCACGGTTTCCCACCTGGGTTGGATCGTCGCGGCGATCGGCATCGGCACCCCGGCGGCACTCGCCGCCGCGATGGTGCACACGCTGGCCCACGCGCTATTCAAGTCCTCCCTGTTCATGCTCATCGGCGTCATTGACCACCAGGCCGGCTCCCGCGACATCCGCCGCCTCGGCCAGCTGTACAAGCAGCTGCCGTTCACCTTCGCCTCCACCTGCGTGGCCGCGGCCTCCATGGCCGCCATCCCGCCACTGTTCGGCTTCATCTCGAAGGAATCCATCCTCACGGCGTTCGACGCCACAAGCTTCGGCCCGCTCCTGCTCGCCATTGCCGGCCTCGCCGCTCTGCTGACTTTCATCTACTCGGCAAAGATCGTCTTCGGCGCATTTATCGACGGCACCAAGCCCATGCCGCACGTCACCGAAGCGCCCGTCGCGCTCTGGCTGCCAGCCGCGCTGCCCGGCCTGACCTCCCTGGTCCTGCCGTTCACGCTCGGCTGGATAGACAACCCGATCAACGCGGGCGTGCGCACCATCACTGGCGACACCGAGTTCCACTCGCACCTGGCACTGTGGCACGGCCTGAACGCGCCATTCATCGTCTCGCTCATCGTGCTCGTGCTGGGTGTTTGCTTCGTCCTCTTCGTGCGCAAACCGTTCTTCGCGGCCGTCGAGAACAAGCAGCTGCTACCAACCAGCGGCAACGACCTGCTCAACGGCATGGTCCGCGCGTTTACCACAGTCGGGCGCTGGCTCGGCGCAATGGCGAACACGTTCAACCCGTCGCGCCACCTGCTGCCGACCGTGCTGTGCATCCTCGTCCTCGGCGTGAGCACCGCGGTGTTCACCGAGGGCGTCGACGGCATGCCGCTCGCACCACGCGCCGAAGGCATCGACGTGTGGTGGGACCTCATCCCATTCGCCATCATCACCCTGTCCGTCATCGGCCTGGTGCGCACCCGCTCCCGCCTCGCCGCGGCGGTACTGCTGGGCACCACCGGCGTGGGTATGAGCCTGCAGATGCTGATGCTCGGCGCCCCCGACGTGGCACTGACCCAGTTCCTCGTCGAGTCGCTGACCGTCGTGATCATCATGGTGGTGCTGCGCTACCAGCCACGCACCTTCCCCAAGACCCCGACCTCACGCAAGGTGTTCGCGGCCGTCGTCGCTGTCATCGCAGGTATCGTCGCCTTCCTCGGCGTCTACGCCCTGCTGGGCCGCCACGACCGCTCTGACCTCGCGCTGTGGTACCTCACCGAGGGCGGCAAGATGACCGGCGCGGACAACATCGTCGCCGTCATCATCGTTGAGTTCCGTGGCTTCGATACCCTCGGCGAGCTCTCCGTGCTCGGCATGGCGGCAGTGGTCATCGCGGCCGTCGTCCAGTCCATGCCACGCCACATGTTCGAGGCCGGCACCCGCCCACGCCCATTCGGCCAGTCGCAGCTCAACTCGCTGCCACTGCGCAAGGCATCTGCGCTCGTCGTACCGATCCTGGCGCTGCTGTCCGTCCTCATCTTCTTCCGTGGCCACACCGCGCCAGGCGGCGGCTTCGTCGCAGCGCTCGTACTGGCCACCGCGTTCGGCCTCAACTACCTGTCCCGTGGCGCGGACGCGTACGTCGTGAAGCAACTCACCCCGATCCGGCTGACGGGCTGGGGCATCATCATCGCGATCAGCTCCGGCTTCCTCGGCTTTATCGAGGGCGGCTTCATGTACGCCATCCACGGCGAGATCGCCGGACAGCACATGACGACGTCCCTCATCTTCGACTTCGGCATCTACCTCGCCGTGCTCGGGATGGTCACGCAGGCGCTCAACGCGCTCGGCGGCTACCTGCGCCCCGGCACCGAGATCTCCGACCTCACCTACACCCGCGGCGGCGAGAACCCACTGCCGGACGTGCCAGAGCCAGAGGCGCCCGCCGAGCCTGTCGACGCCCACCCAGCACCACTCAACCCCGCGGAAAGCCCGCGCCCAGTTACCACGAAGGAGCTGTAAACCACATGGTCATGGCACTTACCATCGCGGTCCTGGTTGCAGGGTCCGTCTACATGATCCTGCAGCGCGGCATGGTCCGCATCATCTTCGGCATGTCCCTCTTCGGGCACGCCTCCAACCTGACGCTGCTTGCCACCGGCGTCGGCGCCTGGCGCGGCGAGGCATTCCCCTCCCGCACCGCCTTCGCCGACTTGTCCGACCCACTCCCGCAGGCCTTCGTGCTCACCGCCATCGTCATCGCCATGGCGACGACCACGATCCTGCTCATGCTGGCCTCACTTGGCAAGGATGACGACACCATGGACGACCGCACCGGCGTCGCAGGCACCTACGACCTCATGCGCCTCAGCCCGTCCGCGCTGTCCACCGCTGGCCGCACCGCGCGCCTCAACCCGAAAAAGATGAACAACACGGAAGGAGCACCACGCGCATGAGTGCGGACGCAATCCTCCCAGTCTTCGTCGCCCTGCCGCTGATCATGGCGGCGGTGACGACGCTCAGTCCCTGGAAACGCGGCAACGACGCCCTGGGTCTGATCATCCCCGCCATCAACCTCGGCATGGCCATCTGGTTGTACGGCTACACCGCCGAGCACGGCACGATTGCCCACGTCATCGGTCTGTACCAGGGTGGCGTCGGCATCTCCTTTGCCGCCGACCAGTTCTCCGCCATCATGCTGATCACCACCATGATCGTGGCGCTGACCTCCAACTGGTTCGCCAGCGTCGCCGGTGAAACCCAGGCCCGCTACTTCACGCCACTGACCCTGGTGCTCATCACTGGTGTCTCCGGCGCACTGCTCACCGCGGACCTGTTCAACTTCTTCGTCATGATCGAGGTCATGCTGCTGCCGTCCTACGGCCTCATCGCCATGACCGGTACCCGCAACCGCCTGCTGTCCGCCCGCACGTTCGTGCTGGTGAACCTGGCGGCATCCACGCTGCTCGTGATGGGCGTGGGCTACATCTACGGTGTGGCCGGCGCCGTCAACATCGCCGCCCTGCGCGGCGCCGCGGCCGGCAACGGCCCGATCACCGTGGCCGCCGGCCTGGTCATCATCGCCATCGCCGCCAAGGCCGGCGTCTTCCCGGTCCACACCTGGCTGCCACGCACCTACCCCTCCACGTCTGCCGCCGTCATGGGCCTGTTCTCAGGCCTGCACACCAAGGTGGCCGTCTACATGCTCTTCCGCATCTGGGTAGTCATCTTCGACATGGACGCCCGCTGGAACACGCTGATCATCGTCATCATGGTGATCTCGATGCTCATCGGTGGCTTCGCAGGCCTCGCCGAGCACACCATGCGCCGCGTCCTGGGCTACCAGATGGTCAACGGCATGCCGTTCATCCTCATCATGCTGGCCTTCACGAACGACGACGCCCGCTACGCGCTCGCCGCCGGCCTCATGTACACGCTGCACCACATGATCACCATCGCAGCACTCGTGCTCAACGTCGGTGCCATCGAGGAAACCTACGGCACCGGCACCATCTCGAAGCTGTCCGGCCTCGCACGCCGCGACCCGCTGACCTCCGCCGTCTTCGTCGCCGGCGCGTTCTCCATCGTCGGCTTCCCGCCGTTCTCCGGCCTCTTCGGCAAAGTCACCATCGTGCTCGCCGCCGCTACACCCGGCGACTGGCGCTCCTGGGTGGCAATCACCACCATCATCGTCGCGTCCTTCGGTGCGTTGCTGTCCATGATGCGCGTCTGGAAGCGCGTCTTCTGGGGCCGCCCAATGCAGCACTACCCGAAGGCCCTCAACGTCCGCGCGAAGCTGCTCGCACCGTCCGCGCTGCTCATGTTCATGTCCCTCGGCATGTTCATCGGCGCCGGCCCACTCTGGGCAGCCAGCACCGCGGCCGTCGACAGCCTTCTCGACGTCGACTCCTACACCACCGCCGTCCTCGGCGACGACGCCATCGGCATCCCCGATGTGGACACCCTCCAAGGAGGTAACTAACCATGCTGCAACGCTTCGCACACGGCGTGGGCTACACCGCCTGGCTCATCAAAGAAATCTTCGCCGCAGGCTTCAGCGCCGCCGCGGCCGCGTTCAAGCCCAACACCGGGCTTGACCCGATCATCATCTACTACCCGCTGCGCCTGACCACCGACTGGCAGATCTTCTGGTACTCCACCTCCATCACCGTCACCCCGGGCACGCTGTCCCTCGGGCTGCGCTACCCCGCCCAGGAAGGCGGACCGATGGTGCTGCTGGTCCAAGCGGCGTTCGGCAGCGACCCATTAGATCAGATCGCTGGCCTGATCGACATGGAAGAACGCATCAACCCGGCCGTCAAAGCCACCCCGCTGGACCCCGCATCCATCGGGTGGGACCCCTACGTGGACCTCGGCGACCCCGACGACCACACCCTGCCACCAGCGGAAAGGATGGACTAGAACATGTTTGAAACGATCCTCATGGGCTGCGTCATCGTCATGGCGCTCAGCCTGCTCGTCGGCCTCGCTGGTCTGATCCTGGTCAAGGACGAACTCTCCCGCGCCGTCATGGCCGACCTCATCTTCTACGCCATGGTCACCATCTTCCTCGTCTGGTCCATCTGGACCCAGACCATGATCGGCTACGAAATCGCCATCCTCGCAGGCCTCGTCTGTGGCGTTATCCCGACCATCTCCATGGCCCGCATCATCACGAGAGGACGCCGCTAATGACCATCATCGAAATCATCGTCGCAGCGCTCGTCATCGTGGCCACCCTACTGGTGGTCGCCACCGCGCTCCTGCAGCTTCGCGCCCCCGATGCCCTGACCCGTGCGAACCTGCTCGGACCAACCGTCTGCCTCGCCTTCCCGATCCTGGTCGTTGCCAAACTGATCTGGTCCTGGTCCACCACCGGATTCGACCTCAACGACTTCCTCCGCGCCATCATCGCCATCACCGGCGTATGGATCGTCGGCTCCGTCGGCTCCTTCATCATGGGCCGCACCCTCTACGGCGTGACCGTCTCCGATAAGCGCGACCGGCACCCGAACCGGCCGAACCACCGGATCTAGGTTCCGGTTCTGGGAGGGTGGCGCTCAGGCGCCGCCATCTGAACCGCCGAGCTTGCCCAACAAACACCAAAACCCGCCGGGACGTCACCGTCCTGGCAGGTTTAAGCGTTCAGGGCTTAAGCGTTACTTCTGCTGCGCAGCTCGCTTAGCGGCGAAGGATTCGCGGACCTTGGTTTCCAGGTCAGCGTCGACCTTGCCCCAGTATTCGTAGACGCGCTCCTCGATCTCCTTGTTGGTGATCGCCATCATCTTGTTCGTGATGTTGTGCACGAAGCGTTCCTTGGCGGCGTCGTCGAAGACGTCGCGGTAGAGGGTGCCGGCCTGGCCGAAGTCGTCATCCTCGGGGTGCTTAACGTAGGCGGCGCGCACCAGGTCGGTGCCCTCCGGGTCCGGGTTGATGTAGAGGTTCTCGGCGAGGCCGAGGTCCTGGCCGCTGGCGGAGGTTTCGCCGTCGTCGAGGTAGCCGGCGCCCTTCTCGTAGGAGTTCGGGCTGTAGTTTGGCTCGTTCTCCTCGTTGAAGAAGTACGCCATGGAGCCACGCTCGGCGTAGGTGTTCACCTGGTTGATCGGGCGGTTGACCGGCAGGTCCTTGTAATTGGCACCGATGCGGTAGCGCTGCTGGTCAGAGTACGCAAAGACGCGAGCCTGCAGCATACGGTCCGGGGACAGGCCAATGCCTGGGACCAGGTTGGCTGGGTCGAGTGCCAGCTGCTCGATCTGGGCGTGGAAGTTCTTCGGGTTGCGGTTGAGGACGAAGTAGCCGACGTCGATAAGCGGGTAGTCCTTCTGCGACCACGTCTTGGTGAGGTCGAACGGGTTGAAGCGGTAGTCCTTCGCTTCCTCGAACGGCATGATCTGGACCTTGACGTCCCAGATTGGGTAGTCCCCCTCCTTGATGGCATTGAAGAGGTCCTCGCGCTGGAAGTCCGGGTCCGTGCCGGCCTTCTCGGTGGCTTCTTCGTCGGTGAAGCATTCCCAGCCCTGGCGGGTCTTGAAGTGGTACTTGACCCAAACTGGGGTGCCTTCCTCGTTGATCCACTGGAAGGTGTGGGAGCCGAATCCGTCCTGGTGACGGGAGGTCTTCGGAGTGCCGCGGTCGCCGAGCAGGTAGGTCACCTGGTGAGCAGATTCAGGGGTGCGGGTCCAGAAGTCCCACTGCATCTCGTCATCGCGCAGGCCGGAGTTCGGCTGGCGCTTCTGGGAGTGGATGAAGTCCGGGAACTTGATGCCGTCGCGCAGGAAGAACGTCGGGGTGTTATTGCCGACAATGTCATAGTTGCCGTCTTCGGTGTAGAAGCGCAGTGCGAAACCGTGAACGTCACGCCAAGTGTCTGGGGAGCCTGCCTCACCAGCAACGGTGGAGAAGCGTGCAGCCATCGGGGTGACGGTGCCAGGCTGGAAGAGCTTCGCCTTCGTGTACTTGGACACGTCCTCGGTGATGTGCAGCTCACCGAATGCTCCGTGGCCCTTCGCGTGTGGAATACGTTCGGGGACATTCTCGCGGTTGAAGTGCGCAAGCTTCTCGATGAGGTGAATGTCATCCAGGACATTCGCGCCCTGACGGCCCTGCGTAACACTCACGTTTTCCGATGGGACGGGCTGGCCGGCGAGCTGGGTGGTTTGACCCTTGCCCGCTGGACGTTCGCCGTTCGAAAGGATGTGGTCTACGTTCTTCTCTGCCATTGTTAGGCCCTCCTTATTGTTAGGGTTCGATTTATACAGTACGCGAATATCAGAGTGGCATCAAGGGTTTTTCCAATACTGGTACCCTTTTTATTCGTGAACAGCAGCGATAGCCAGTACGTCACCGACCTTGCCCTCCGGGCAGGTCGGGGCGACAAAGCCGCCCTCACCGACTTCATCGCCGCCACCCAGGACGACGTCTGGCGCCTCCTCGCCCACCTCGCAGGACACGACGCCGCCGACGACCTCACCCAGGAAACCTACCTGCGCGCCCTCGGCGCCCTCCCACGCTTCGCCGGCCGCTCCACCGCCCGCACGTGGCTCCTCTCCATCGCGCGCCGCACCTGGATCGACTCCGTGCGCCACGACCGCAGCCGCCCGCGCGCCACCAACAGTGACTACGACGACGTCGCCACCCAACAGCCCAGCACCGACGACCCGAACCTGTGGCCCGAAGTTATCGACGCCCACAACCTCCTCAACGAACTCGCCCCTGACAGGCGCGAAGCCATCGTCCTCACGCAAGTGCTCGGCTACAGCTACGAGGAAGCCGCCAAAATCGCTGGCGTGCGCATCGGGACCATCCGCTCCCGCGTCGCCCGCGCACGAAAAGACATCATGCGACTTACGGAACAGACCTAGCTCATTACCCCCTTTTCGTTTATTGCACAGCAGGCCCTCGAAGACCTTGACATCGCGCTTTCACAACCCCACTCGAGCAGCGTCGACATTGTCGTCGATGGGTCCCAGCAGCCGATACGCATTCCACGATCCGCCGCCTCTGCACTACGCGAAGTGCTCGCCAACGAGGCGGAGGGCAGGCCGGTTGAAATTGTTCCGGTACAAAAAGAGCTCACCACCCAGCAGGCGGCGGACCTCCTCCACGTGTCCAGACCTCACGTCGTGAAGCTCATCGACACCGGCCAATTAGCCGGCCACAAAGTCGGGGCGCACCGGCGCCTCTACGCCGACGACGTCTTCGCCTTCAAACGCGAAAGGGACGCAGCGCAGCGCGCTACCGCGGATGAATGACTCTCTTTCAGCTGAACAGAAAAAGTCCTAGGTTCACCGAACCGGCCTATCCCATCAACTACACTGCCTTTTATGATTCGAAACGCAATAGCGATCTCCTTTGCCTTCATCGGCATCGTTGTCGGCGCCGGGTTTGCGTCCGGCCAGGAAGCGATGCAGTACTTTGTAGCCTTCGGCACGCAAGGCGTTTGGGGAGCACTCTTGAGCTCGGCCCTGATGCTGGTCGGCGGCGGCCACCGCCGCGTACGGCGTGAGCCAGCTGAACAACTACCGCCTGAAGGAATACACCCTCCCCCTCCTCCCACCCGGCACCCTCAACGGGCGGGACTCCTTCGACATCTTGCACGTCAGCGACCTCCACATGATCCCAGGTCAACGCGTCAAAGCCGCCTGGGTCTCCAGCCTCGCCGAACTCCAACCCGACCTGGTGATCAACACCGGCGACAACCTCTCCGACCCCAAGGGCGTGCCCTGGGTCTTCCAGGCCCTCGGCCCCCTCCTCGACGTCCCGGGTGCGTTCGTCTTCGGCACCAACGACTACTGGGCACCCCGCCCCGTCAACCCCTTCAAATACCTCCTCGGCACCAAGCGCGAGCCCTCCTACGTCGACCTCCCCTGGGAAGGCATGCGCGCCGCATTCCAGGAGCACGGCTGGCACGACGCCACACACCGCAGGCTCGAGTTCAAAATTAACGACGTCCGCCTCGCCCTCGCCGGCGTCGACGACCCACACCACAACCTGCACGACTACTCCACCATCGCCGGCGCCCCCAACGCCGACGCGGACCTCGCCATCGCGCTTCTCCACGCCCCCTACCGGGAAGTCCTCGACGCCTTCGAGCGCGACGGCTACCAACTGGCGCTATCCGGCCACACCCACGGCGGGCAGATCTGCCTACCTGGCGAGCGCGCCATCGTCACCAACGCCGACATCGACCGCGAGCGCGCCTCCGGCCTCCACCGCTTCGGCCGTATGTGGATGGAAGTCTCCAACGGGCTGGGCACCTCCAAGTACGCCCCCGTACGGATCTTCTGCCCGCCATCCGCGGCGCTCCTCCACATTACGGAGCGGTCCTGACCACGGCTTTTGTTTTTCGCGGGCACAGGAGTAAAGTAACCAGGTGCCCACGGGATATGGCGCAGCTTGGTAGCGCGCTTCGTTCGGGACGAAGAGGTCGCAGGTTCAAATCCTGTTATCCCGACCAATGAAACCCCGCCGCTTTCGCGGCGGGGTTTCGCGTTGCTCAGATGGGCTTGGGACCCGCGCACCACATTCCTTGTTTTTGGGGAGCACCGTCGGCGTTTCCCCAGGTAGCCAAGGGGCAGGGTGGGAATTTGGTGTCACGACGAACGGGCTAGACACCAAATTCCCGGTTTTCCCACGCAGATCCGGAAAAGCCCAGGTCACGAAAACCTCGTACAGGAATTTGGTGTCACCCCAACCGGGGCGAGTGCCAAAGGACGCAACACCATTTGGATTAGACGTATAAACCTGCAGGTCCAAAAAGGCCTACTTTTTGGAAGATGCGTCCTTTGGCACTGGCTCACCATCCTTGGAGGATCCGAGGACGGTCATGCCGTGGTCGAAGCCCTCGGGCTGGCATGCCTGGACGATCAGGGAGATCGCCAGACCGCCGACTGCGATGACTCCAAGCGCGATAGCAACGGGCTGCAGCTGACGGGCATCAATACCGAACTGCCTGTTGACGGCGGCAATCTGGTCCTCGAACCCGCGGCCTACGTGGCGCAGGGAGTCGTTGAACTGCCCAAGAGCGGCGTTGATCTGGGGCTGCATCGTGTTCGCAACGCCAATGCCAACTGCGGCGGCGAGCCCGATTGGTAGCAGCCAGAGGATCGGGCTGTTGAGCGCGAACATGTTGGACATGCAGCGCTTGAAGCCGTCGGCAGATGAATCGGATGGAGCGGGTGTAGGCGTAGAAGGCGCACGCGTGGTCGGGCTCGGGGCTGCACCGCCCTTCGCGATGACCCCCACGACGGTCTTCACCTCGTACGTTGCGCCCGAGGCGGTGGTGACAGTAACTGGGATGTCGACCTTCTCGCCAACTTCGGCGGAGGCGGGTGGGGTGACCAGCAGATCTCCCGAGGCGGACACGGAGGCCCGCCACCCGGTCGGCAGGGCGCCGAGCTTGTAGGTGTTGCCGTCGGTGTGGCCGCTGATCTTGATGGACGTCGGCACGCCCGGCGCGGTGATGGCCGGCGGGTACGACGGTGCTGGCGCGATAGGTACAGAAGGAGCAGTCGGAGTGGCAGTCGGGGACGGCTCCGGCGCAGCAGTCGCGGAAGAAGTAGGTTCAACCGGCCCGGTCGGCACGTTGGCCACGGTGAAGACGGCCTGGGTGGTGTAGGCCTCGCCGTGGGCTGGGGTGACGGTGACAGGGACGCGGATCCAGGCGCCTGGGGTGGCGGACTTCGGCGCGGTCGCGGTAACGGTGCCGTGCTCGTCGACGCTCACCTTCCAGCCATTGACCCGGTCGGGTACCGAGTAGCGGTTGCCGTCGGTGGCATTCGTTGCAGGCTGAGTACTCGTCTCGCCGGGTAGGACGGAGGCGGAGGCGTAGCTGACGTGCGGGGATTCGTCGGTTTCCTTGATGGCCGCGAATGCCGGAACGACCAGGATGGCTCCGTCGGTGTAGGTGACCTGAACGGGGATGAGGATGGAGTCGCCGGGCTTGGCATCGGCTGGCGGCGTCGAGAAGACGCGGCCGTGCTCGTCGACGGTGGCGGTCCAGCCCGGGATGGTTGGCTTCCACTCGGGGTCGATTTCGAAGGTGGCGTCGGAAGGAACCTTGGAGCCTTCGTGGAGAGGGACCTCGTCGGTTGCGCCCGGTTCCTGGACGACCTTGCCGTAGGTTGGCACGATGTGGCCGACGCCGACCTCGATGATGCGCTTGACCGGGGTCTTGGTCGTGGTGGTGTGTTCGACGGGGTTGCCGACGACGTGGCCGTCGACAAGCTGCCAGGTCTTCTCCGTGATGGTTTGGCCGTAGGAGCCTTCCTGGATGGTCTTGACCACGCCGGCGGGCAGGCTGTCTACCTGGCGGATTTCGGTCTCGAACGGCACGGGGGTGTGGATGGTCTCGCGTAGCTCTGTCTGCTTGGATTCCTTCTTGGTGCCGACCAAGATGACCTGGTCCTCAGCGTCCACGACCTGTGGTTTCTGCGCGATGCCGTCGATAATTTTGTAGGAGATCCTGCCCACCTTGCCGCGCTGTGCGACCTTGTGGGTGCCGGCCTCGAGCGTCGGGTCTTCCCGGATGATGACGCGGTACGGCGTCTCTTCAGACCAGTGGATTTCCGGCGTGACGCCCGGCCTTTCCTTGGTGCCAACGCGCACGATGCGATCCTGCGGGTCCGCGATGCGCGTCTGCTCGATGCGTGTGCTGACCACCTCGGAGTTCGTGATGGTCCTGGTCGTGGTCACTTTGTCGGTGCCGAGCACGCCGGGGTGTTCGGCGTCGACGACCTGCGTGCCTACGTCGAGTGTGGGGTCGAAGACGATCTGCGTCTCAAACGGCACGATCACTTCGTACTCGGTGTTGATGTCGAAGGAGGCGTCAGGCGCGGGCTCCCTGACCACGACGAACGCGGCGGTGACCACGTCTTTCGAGCCGTCCTGGTAGGTGACGGTGACGGGGACGTTGAGGTGGTCGCCAGACTCGGCGTCTTTCGGTGGGGTCGCAGTGACGGTGCCTTTGCCGTCGACGCGCAGCTTCCAGCCGTCGAGGCTCGCGGGCACGCTGAACGGCGTCTTTTCCGCGAGGTCGCGGGCAGGGATGCGGGTGGGCTCGGTGATCTCAGATCGCTTGTCGACGCCCGGCTTCGCCTCCTGCTGCTCGTATCGCGGCTCGTAGACGGCGCGTTGCTCGCCGAGCACCACCACAGTGGCCACGACGATGGCGGTCGTGCCGTCCTTATAGGTCACGCGCACCGGAATATCCGCGGAGCTGCCCGGTACGGCGCGCTCGCTGACCGGGGTGGTGATGGTACCCGTCTTCGGGTCAATCTTGACCTGCTCCCACCGCAGGTTACGCGGCGGAGCGATGTAGTGCTTGTCCTCCGGGTCCGTGATCAGTGCGAACTTCGGTTCCGAAATGTCCCGGACGCTTCCAGTGTCCAGCTTGCTCGTGACCGTGGTGCCCGGCTTGCCCGACTTGGTCTGGTACCGCGGGTTGTTCATGCCCTTGTCGTCGCCGACGACGGTGAACGCCGCCGGGACGTCCGCCTCGGAGCCGTCCGGGTAGCGGACGTGGATGTCGATGATCGCCTGGTCACCGGGCCGCGCATCCTTCGGCGGAGTGGCCGTGACCACGCCCTCCTTCGACACGTCGAACGTCCAGCCGTCCGGGAGTTGCTCCGGCAGGCTGTATTTCGCCTTCACCGGGTCCGCCAGCAGGGTGCTGATCATCGAGGAGACCGGCAGCCCGGGCTTGGTGAAGCTCTGCGGGTAGTTCGCAACGTCGGTGCCCGTGCCGTCGCCGATCACGTTGATGGTGGCGGTGGTTTCCTGCGGCACAGCGCCGCTGGCGTAGTGGGTACGCACCGGCACCGTGATGTAGGCGCCCGGCAGCGCGGTGTCCGGGATGGTGACGGTCAGCTCGCCGGTGGTGGCGTCGAGAGTGACGTTCCAGTCGCCGACTTTGTACTGCTGGGAGCCGTTAGGGAAGGTGTAGCGGTTCGGCGTTTCGTCGTGCGCGTTGCCGCCGAGGCCAACCTTCGGCACGGTCGGCGTGAGCGTCACGCGGTCTGCCACCTCACCCGAGGCCGAGCCATACGACGGCACTTTCACGTCCGAGAACACCTGGAAGGACACCGGAGCTTCGTCGGTCGTACCGTCCGGGTAGGTCGCCTTCACCACGGGTTTGATGGTGGTGAAGTTCGGCACGGTTGCCTTCGCCTTCGCGGTGACGGTGCCTTCCTTATCGACTGTGACGTTCCAGCCGTCTTTGTCGGAGGGGGCGTCGATAAGCTCGAATTTCTTCGGCTTGATGACGTCCCCCTTGCCCAGCACCCGTGTCAGGCTCGCCTTGGCGGTAAGTGTTGTGTTTTGGGCGCCCTGCACTGGCTCCGCGGGGTACTCGAGGTTGGTCTGCTGCGTGTGATTCGGTTCGACGACCACGAGCAGCGGGATGGCGTCCTTGGAGCCGTTCGAGTAGCGTACATGCACCACAGGCTGCGCAAACGTCCCAGGGGTCGGCTTATCGACGCCCTCCGGCGCCGTCATGATCACCCTGTAGTCGCCCTTTTCCTCGTCGGCGAACTTGGCGGTCCAGCCGTCGTAGACGAGGCTCTCGTCGAGGGCGATGGTGGCGTCGAACTTCTCTTTCAGGTCGGCGAGGGTGTGCCCGTTTGCGTCGGGAAGCTCCTCGAAGACAATCGCATCCTTTGAGATCCCGGAGGTGATGTTGACCTCAGACCTGGTGAACTGCGGATCGTGGTAAAGCGTGTCATCCACGCTGATCGCGTGCGAGCTGAGCTCGTTGGCGGTGTTGTAGCGTGGCAGCGCAATGGAGCTGGCCGTTACCCCAACCCTTGTATCTTCGTACGCGTGGTTCTGAGCGATAGCCTCGAGCTCCTCGACACTGCGCGGCAGCGCAACCGCGGTAAACGTGAGGCCCTGGAGGCCGTCGAGCTCGGCGTCGTCGGCGAACTTCGGCCAGGTAAGGAAGAAGTCGGAGCCATCGCGCGTGATGGTGACGTGCTCGAGCACCTTGCCGCTGCCGTCCGCGACCTGAATGCGCAGACGATCCAGGTCACGTTCCGTGAACATCCCGCCGGCAGAGGCGATCTTGACCTTCTCCCCCGGCTTGATCACGGCCTTCGAAATGTGTTCCCAATCAAGTTTGAGGGGGACGCATTCGTCTGTCTCGCTCGGCCAGGGGTTGGCGTTCGCGTCCGCTTGAAAGTTTTGGCTTTCGAAAAACCGGTGGTCAGAGTCTTCCTTTGTGTAGGACCCTTTCCACGCAAAGGTGAGGCCTTCCGGGCTCAGGGCTTGTTGCTGGAACTGTTCCGTGAAGGGAAACGCGCCGTTCAAGTTGCGCTGAATTCGGGAAGCGGTAATCTCCGCGGACTCAGCAGTGTTGTTCACCGTGAACGGGTTACCGCCATCGAGCTTCTCACCCGCGGGAACAACTCCTAGCTCGCCGACTTCGACTGGAACAGGCCCGCTGTCGCTAAACCCTGTATCTGTGAAGGTGCGCTGCTTGTCCGCGTTGAAGTGCAGCTGGATGCCGAACTCAGTTGCGCTCTCGGAGTGCTCACCAGGGTTGAGCGCGTCAAACCTGAAACCTGCAACGTCCTTGCCGTCATCGGCCTTCTCCAGCACCACTCGGCAGGCATCATCGCCCAGCCCCTCTGACTTCGCCTGCTGCTCAGCGTCGATCACCGCACCGGTGTATGCCAGGTTCTCCTGGGCATGCGCGACAGGGGTAGGCGCGACCACGGCGGCACTCCCCAACGCGAGCGCTATCGCAGACGTTACGGTAACTCCAACACGTACATTCCGACGCCCCGCGCCCGGAAATGTGCCTTGCATGTGGCAGTCCTTCACTTTTCACAACGATTTTTTCACAACGCTTGGTGAGTAATAGCGTAATTCGCGCTGTGCGCTACGTACACTCTTAACGTTGCATAAGTGGCAATAAGTGAAGGCCCCGCCAGCCGAAGCCGACGGGGCCTTCCCCATCCCTAACCCCTTTCTTGCCCACAATGGGCGAAAGGAGACCACTCAATCCAAGCCCCTATTACTTGAAATGAGCATCGCTAGATTAACACAAACCCATCCGAAAGTAGGAACCATGTCCGTGTGCTCGGATTATTCCTCCACGTGAACCGCAACGTCACGTCGCTGCGGTACTCCGCCCAGCAGCCCGACCGCCGCGACGAGCGTGCTCATAGCGATACCAATCCATAGTGCCTGCGCAGAGCCGTTATTGCCCGCGCTCGAGAGCGACGCGGCCAGCCAGTGCATCGGCATCGCCGAAGAAAGTGCCTCGAGGACCCCACCAACAGGGGCAGCCGCGGCGGCTTTCCAAACCCACCCGACTACCCCCATCTGAAGAATTATCAGGATTGCAGCAACCAGACTCCCCCATCCGCGGCCAAACAGCGCCGCGAGCGCCGTCGTCACACCAACGGAGGCGGCCGCACCGCACAGCAGCGCGAGAGCCGCGATCCCCAGAGCGGCCGGGCTCAAGTTGTGGCCGAGGATGAACACCAGCACCCAGCCAGCAACCGCCAGGAGCACGACGCCTAGCGCCAGCGCCAGCCAGCGCCTCGTGCGGGACATCCACGCCGCCGCGGCGACGCCAACACCGCCCAGCCCCACGAGCGCCGCGACCAGCATCGCCGCGACCGGAGCCAGCGAGGACTCCTGCGGCTCCTGCGCCTCCGCACCCGCCTGCGCCGCCGCCGGCGCCGGGAGCGCGCCACGCACCGCGCGAATCTGGTCGGCGGTCAGGTTCGCCATGTGGTCAATCTTTGCGACACCCTCATCAAGCTGTGCAATACCGCCGACCGCGCCCTGCGCCTCGTTATTGAGCTGAGTCAGTCCACTCGCCAGCTGCTGGGCGCCGTTCGTGGCCGTGTAGACGCCGTCGTGGTAGGCGTAGCCCGGCACCGCTAGCTGGTTGGCTACCTCGCGGGAGCCGTCGCGCAGCTTGTTCATCTGGGCGACAACCTCCGGCGGCAACTGGGCATTGTCCGCCTGGACCTTCAGTTGTTGAAGCTGCTCGCGTGCGGCGATGACGTCCGGGTCCTTGGAGGCCTTCGTCGATACGAGGGCGCGGTCGATGGCAGCCGTGACCTGGCCACGCACCGCGTCGAAGGCCGTGGCCTGCTCGACGACCTGCCCGATCGCGTCCGCGACCTCCGTCGCGCCGCCCCCGAGCTGGCCCGTCGCCGCCTGTAGCTGCACCATCCCGGCCGACAACTCCTGCGCACCAGCCTGCGCCTGGGAGATCGCGGCGACGAGTTCGTCGGCGCCGCCGGTGAGTTGGGAGGTGCCGTCGACAAGCTCTTTGGTGCCCTGCGTGAGAAAGCCCGCCTGCGTGTTGGCCTCCCCCGCCGCGCGGCGCGCCTCGTTCGGGTTGCCGCGATCCGACGGCAGCTGCGGCGCGCTGGCGTCCCCCTGCGTGGACATCCAGGTACTCACCGGACTCAGCGGCAGGAACGCCGCAACAATACACACCAACAACACACACAACACGCGCCACTTCATGGTGCACAATGTAACCCCTGCAACTGCATGAATGCTGGAAGGCACACCGCACGCTCCCAAAGATGTTGTGGCCTTGTCCAAGCTTGTTGCTACCCTTTAAAGCAACTGACAGTTTTCAAATCCCAAACTCAGAGAGGGTTCACC